>CAYUYG010000068.1:0-7704 GCA_964449125.1 uncultured Coxiellaceae bacterium
AAACAGGAAGTTCTGCCAAGACTTCACCAAAGTATTCGACAAATTTGCCAACGACGCCTTTCTTACGCAGCAATTGCGTTAAAGTGAGGACGAGGTCAGTGGCTGTCACGCCAGTGCGTAATTTACCGGTTAAACGCACACCCACGACTTCTGGAATGAGCATGGAAATTGGCTGACCAAGCATCGCTGCTTCTGCTTCAATGCCGCCTACGCCCCAGCCCAGCACACCTAGACCATTAATCATCGTGGTATGACTGTCAGTGCCGACGAGCGTGTCAGGATAAGCTGTTTTTTCGCCGTTTTTATCATCGTGCCAAATTGTTTTGGCCAAATATTCCAAATTAACCTGATGGCAAATGCCAGTGTCGGGTGGAACAACCCGGAAATTATCAAACGCAGTTTGTCCCCAACGTAAAAATACATAACGTTCAGCGTTACGTTCCATTTCCATGCGTGCATTGATATCCAATGCTTCTTTGCTGCCGAATGCATCGACTTGAATAGAGTGATCAATGACTAAATCAACAGGGGAGAGTGGATTAATTTTTTCTGGATCGCCGCCCATTTTTTTAATGGCATCGCGCATCGCACCTAAATCCACGACGGCGGGAACGCCAGTAAAATCTTGCATTAAAACGCGCGCAGGACGGTAAGCAATTTCACGATCGGATTTTTTTGTTTCCAGCCATTGATTCAAGGCTTTGATATCATCTGGCTTAACGGTGTCGCCGTCTTCATGACGCAATAAATTTTCTAATAAAATTTTTAAGGAATGCGGTAATTTGTCGAGTGCAAATCCTGCTTGAGCAAGCGCTGGCAAGCTAAAGTAGTTATAATGTGTTCCATTTACCTCGAGCTGGCGGCGTGTTTTAAAAGAGTCGATAGAAGTCACTGAATGTCTCCAAAAAACGTTACTTACATTGAATTATGCCGTATTATATACGGGTTTTCTTGCTATACCCATCCTTTCATGGGAGTTTTTATATGTTGCCTGCAAGTGATGTTGTTGATCTATCCCGCCTGCAATTTGGTCTGACCGCGCTGTATCATTTTTTATTCGTTCCCCTGACACTTGGACTCTCCAGCTTGCTGGGTATTATGGAGACTGTTTACTTTATTACCAATCGACCTATTTGGCGTACCATGACGCAATACTGGGGTTTATTATTTGGTATTAATGTGGCAATGGGTGTTGCAACTGGCATTACGATGGAATTTCAGTTTGGTACAAACTGGGCTTATTACTCGCATTATGTCGGCGATGTATTTGGGGCGCCGCTGGCGCTGGAAGGTTTGATGGCCTTCTTTTTGGAAGCCACCTTTATCGGTATATTTTTCTTCGGCTGGGACCGTATTTCCAAAGGTGCACACTTATTTGTCACCTGGATGCTGGCCGCAGGCGCAAGTTTTTCTGCCTTATGGATTTTAATCGCAAATGCCTGGATGCAGCATCCCGTCGGCGCACATTTTAATTTTCATACGATGCGCATGGAATTATACGATTTTTACAGCGTTATTTTTAATGAAGTGGCCCAGGCCAAATTTGTCCACACAATCAGTGCTGGCTATGTGACGGGTTCCATGTTCGTGCTGGCTATTAGCGCTTATTTTTTATTGCGCGGCCGCAATATTGCTTTTGCAAAACGTTCCATGACGGTCGCTGCTGCATTTGGTTTGGCGTCTGCCTTGTGTGTCGTTGTATTAGGTGATGAAAGCGGTTATCTTGCTGGCCTTAACCAGAAAATGAAAATCGCTGCCATGGAAGGTATGTGGGAAACTGAACCTGCACCAGCACCGCTTACTGTCATTGGTTTTCCTGATCAGGCTGAACACATCACTCGTTACACCGTTAAAATTCCTTATTTATTGGGACTGATCGCAACACGTTCGCTTAATCAACCTGTCTACGGCATTATTGATTTAGTGGAAGAAGCGAAAGAACGTATTCAAAGCGGTATACGCGCCTATGATGCACTCGATACGCTGCAACGTGACCCGACTGACAAACGCGCAGAAGATATTTTAGACGCGAATGAGGAAAATATTGGCTACGGCTTTTTACTCAAGCGATATAATAATGATGTTGTGCGTGCCACACCCGAGCAAATTAATAAAGCAGCATGGGATACGGTGCCTGATGTATTCACGCTGTTTTGGACATTTCGTATTATGGTGGCGTGCGGTTTTTATTTCATTGCCTTATTTGCGACGGCGTTTTATTTATCCTTACGACGTCGTCTATTAAAAAATAAATGGTTCTTATGGGTCGTGTTATTAAGCTTACCACTGCCTTGGATTGCTGCAGAGTTAGGCTGGGTGGTCGCTGAATACGGACGCCAACCCTGGGTAGTGGATGGTTTATTGCCAACGTTCATGGGTACTTCTTCGTTATCACCTAGCGATTTGTGGATATCCATCAGTGGATTTATTTTCTTTTATAGCGCTCTCGCTGTCGTCGAAATATTTTTAATGGTGCGCTACATTCGCAAAGGCCCGGACAAATTGTACAAGCCCAGCGATTTTAGCGTGCGACCTGCGCAAGTTCCGCCAAATTCAGAAACTATCTGAGTTGGAGGCGAGCTAACAAGAAAGAGGGATTGATATGTTTTTAGACCTGGAAACATTAAGAATTATTTGGTGGGCGTTAATTGGCATCGTCCTAATCGGGTTTGCCGTGACGGATGGTTTTGATTTTGGTGTCGCCGCATTATTACCTTGGGTCGCTCGTGATGAAGTGGAAAGACGGATTGTATTAAATACGATTGGACCCTTCTGGGAAGGCAATCAGGTTTGGATTGTGTTAGGTGCAGGTGCTATTTTTGCCGCATGGCCATTTGTTTACGCCGTGGCTTTTTCTGGGTTTTATCTAACTATTCTCGTGCTCTTATTAACCATGGGTATTTCACGCCCGGTCAGTTTTAAATATCGCAGTAAATTACCCAATTATTTTTGGCGACGCTTTTGGGATTGTTTGGTCGTGATGGGCGGGATGGTGCCAGCAATTTTGTTTGGGGTGCTGGTTGGAAATGTATTAACTGGCGTGCCTTTTTCGTTCGATAATAACTTGCGCATATTTTATTCCGGCAATATTACTAATTTATTTCATCCTTTTGCGTGCTTATGTGGTGCCTTAAGCTTGGCGATGTTTGTAATGCACGGCGGCTTATTTCTCGCGATCAAAACAAATAATCCCATCCGTGCCCGTGCATTGCGTTGGTCGCGCTGGATGGCATTACTGGTGATGATATTGTTTGCTGTCGGCGGTTTTTGGACGGCGTTTGTCTTAAACGGCTATGAAGTGCTCGGTCATATCGATCACTTTGGTTTTTCAAATCCTTTGCATAAGAATGTCATATTAAAAACGGGGGCGTGGTTGCAGAATTATGCCCTTTATCCGCATGCGATATTGATTCCCGCACTTGGTTTTGCAGGCGCGCTGGGTGCACTCTTAACCGCTAATTTGGGCAAGAGCCGGTTTGCTTTTGTTTGCAGTGGTTTGAGTATCACCGGTATTATCGGCACGGTCGGGGTGAGCATGTTTCCTTTCCTTATTCCATCGTCGGCCGATTATGCATCGAGCTTATTAGTATGGGATGCTTCTTCCACGCCGTTAACATTGCTAATCATGTTGGTGGCGACCGCTATTTTTCTGCCCTTAATTCTTGTGTACACCGGTTGGGTTTATCGCGCATTACGCGGTAAGGTCACGGCACAGGATATTGAGCAAGATGAAACACAACACAGGGCTTATTAAGCGAGGTGAACAATGTGGTATTTTGCCTGGATTCTTGGAACAGCTTTTGCCTGCAGTTTTGCAGTGTTTAACGCACTTTGGTTGGAATTAGATCACGATGACGAAAACGATGGCTTTTGAGCAACTTGAACAAATTAATCCTGCAGTCAGTGTTGCGAAAGTAAAAGATTATTTACTAAATTTGCAAAATCGTATTTGCCATATGGCGGAAACAGAAGATGGACAAGCTGTTTTTAAAGAGGATAAATGGGAGCATGGTGAAGGCGGTGGCGGAATAACGCGTGTTATTGCGCAAGGTACCGTGCTTGAAAAAGCCGGTGTCAATTTTTCCCATGTCAAAGGTGATGCTTTACCCCAGGCTGCGACGGCCAAGCGACCTGAGCTTGCAGAGGCAGCTTTTCAAGCTTTAGGTGTATCAGTTGTCATGCATCCAGTTAATCCGTATGTTCCCACCTCGCACATGAATGTGCGTTTTATTGTGCTTGAGCGTAAAAATCAAAAACCGATATGGTGGTTTGGCGGTGGTTTTGATTTAACCCCGTATTATGGGACGAATGAAGATTGTGTACATTGGCACCAAACAGCGAAAGCTGCCTGTGACCCATTTGGTGCAGATGTTTATGCTAATTATAAAAAATGGTGTGATCAATATTTTTTCTTAAAACATCGCAATGAACCGCGCGGGATAGGCGGTATTTTTTTTGATGATTTAAATGAATGGGGATTTGAGCAATGTTTTGCATTTATGCAAAGCATTGGCAATGCTTATATTGAGGCTTATCAACCCATACTCACACGTCGTAAAACACAAGCCTTTAGTGAGCGTGAAAGAGAATTTCAAACCTATCGACGCGGGCGATATGTGGAATTTAATTTGCTTTATGATCGCGGTACTTTATTTGGGCTGCAATCGGGCGGTCGTACAGAATCCATTTTGATGTCGCTGCCACCGCAAGTGACTTGGCGTTATAACTGGCAACCAGAGCCAAATACACCTGAAGCGAAACTTTATGAGTATTTCTTGCAGCCGCGCGAGTGGGTTTAGCGTCGTTCCTTAATGTTGCTGTATTCTTTTATTCTTGTGCCTTTACTTCATCTCTTTGAAAGCAGAGGTGCTTTTGGCGTTGCGGTTGGGCTTTGCAGTGCTCAGCCCAACCTACACAAAGATAACGGATGAATTACAGCCAATCACTCAAGGCAAGGCCCACGCCTGCACTATTCGTGCGGTGATTGTATTCAATCAAACTTTGTCCGTAACCACTGAACACTTCTACATAACCTTTTAAATAAGGGGTAAGTGGGACGCTCAAGGTCAAGTTGCCAGTGATGCGTTTCGGCGCGGTGCCTATATTGGTCCACTCGAAAGAAACGACATTATTATAAAATTTATACGCGGCTAAAAACCGTCCATACCCTAAGTAATCACCAACGTTACTGTTTTTACTGTTCGCGTGAATGATGTACCAAGGTTTAAAATCAATCATGACATCTTGAATAGACGTCACAAAATCTAAATAGACGCGGTCCCAACCACGTTGTTGGTTATCACCAAATCCGTTTGACTGGTGTTCATAACCGACGTTCAGAAAATCGAGCTGCCAGTTTTTGTAGATGCAGCGATTGAGCTGATTTGATAAGAAAAATTCTGGTTCATAATCATTGGAGCGGACGAAAGGACGCTTGTTGTAGGCTTGCCAATATGACAAGAGAGTATAAGCAAAATATAAATTCGAACGATTATTGTAAACATTCTTCCACAGCGGCACTTTCAAGCTGATTTGGTATTTGACTTCAGCTTTCTTTAATTGTTCATCACGCGGTGTTTGATTAACGTAAGCAGCATTATAGGGTGCACCGGTGTAATAGAAGGGTAAGAAATAAGTAGGCTTATAAAATGAAATACCAATATAATTCTGTGGAATCAAGCTTTCTTGGTTAGCTTTCTCCATGACAGCATTATTATAGTATTGCTTAGGTACATGATTGACGGTGGTTTTTGATGTGTACGCAAAACTAGCTGGCATATAGCAGGCTGCCATGAGGGCAGCCAAATGTAAAATCTTCCTGCGCATCCTTGTCTATCCTTATTCGTAAAGAAAATTCCTCAGAATACTATACACATTTTTTTGCTAAGCGAAATGGTTATTTTTTGGTTTGAGCAGTATCACGCTGACGGTGAGATTGAGCGAAGTTAGCATTAAATAAGCGATGGCAAAAGGCAATATCCCAGTAAATAAAAGCGATGGTTAATTTAACCAAGGTTTCACTGGTTTGAAAATGCGTGGTGATGGCCGGTAACGAAGGCGTATACAAATCTATGCCGATGCCAGCAAGCGGTGTCATGAAGAGAATTAAAAATAATAGCAGACCATAGGAGGTGTTTATCTTTAATGGCATGATTTTCTCGTAGAATGACGTTAAAAGTGTACCACAATAACACAAAGACAAATCAAGCCTGATGCAGCACCAGGCTTGATAGGAGGATTATTTTACAGTTTCAACTTGTAGCTCAGGTTTGAACAAGTTTTCATTTTCTTCACTTGCTTGTGATTGGCAATAAGTTTCTTTGAGGAAAATGGAGAGTATCAGTCCCAATGCTACGCCAATAGGGATGACGCTTAATGCAAAAGTATAATCAGCGGCAGCATACGTAGGTAAGCCGTGGGCGTCCAAGGAGTTGCTTGCGTGCAATACAAGTAATTTTCCTACCAATGGTTGGAAAATCATACCACCCGTCATGATCAACATATTAGTAACGGCAACGGAAGTGGCCGACACTTGGATGGGATTGGTTTCCTTGCCAAGGGCAAAACATAAAGAATGGGCGCCGCAGCAAAAACCAATCAGGAAAAATACAAGATAAAGATGAGAAGGGTCGAGACCCGGTACATAAAATACGATACTTAAAAGTATTGCAGCAAATAAGCCAGTGATAAGCAGTGGCATCAGGCGGCGTTGAATTTTATCTGATAGTGCCCCAATGATTGGACCAGAAACAATCCAGCCATACGATGTGCAATTCAAAACGCTCACGGCTTGTTCTGGCGTGAAATTGTAAACGGCTTTGAGATAATCAAGGCCCCACAAATCCAGAAATACTGAAGAAGGCAAATATAATAAGCAGCCAATTAAACCAATGATCCACATTTGGGGGTTGGTAAAAATAATTTTTAAAGCACCGAGTAATTGTTTTAAATTAAGCGGATTTTGCATTTCATTAGCGGAATAAGCGGGTGCTTTGGGCCGGTTTTTTACGAGTATAAAAATAGTTACGCTGAGTATAATGCCCGCAATCAAAGCAGTATGCAGCGCTTGTTTATAACCAATAAGCTGCACAACGTGAATCAAATATTTTTGTGCCAGTGCGCCGGAAATCATTCCTACCGCGGTGGTAATACCGGCAATGGTGGCGAAACGATTTGGTGGTAACCAGATAGAAGCCAGTTTAAGTGTGCCGATATAAGCAAATGCTGAGCCAAGGCCAATCATGAAGCGACCCGTTGCAGCAGTCCAAAAATCATTTGCTGAAACAAATACACCTAAACCGAGTGCAGCCAAAAGACAGGCTATGCACAATACGATGCGCACACCAAATTTATCGTATAACATGCCCGCCGGAATTTGCATGGGCGTATAAGCATAGTAATAAAAAGCGGCCAAGGCGCCAAATTGATAGGCGTCAATGTTAAAGGCGTGGGTGAGATCGTTTTGCATGACGCTAGGAGAAACGCGAAGAAAATAATTGAAGCAATAAAATGACATGCCACAACAGACAATGAACCAGGGGTACGCTGACTTTAAAAAGGAAAACGTCATAGCGCGGTTGTTTGCTAACATGAAATGTTCCTTAAAATTATTTTATTTTAAAGGAGACAAAGTCTCCTATACCAAATTCTTAGCAGATCACCAGGTGAGAATATTAAGGTTTTCTAGCTGCTCGTTTTGTATAA
>CAYUYG010000069.1:0-7638 GCA_964449125.1 uncultured Coxiellaceae bacterium
CGCGATAAGATGATATTTATCAATCGAAGTACTATCCTGGATGTTTTACTACCAATAATTATTGGAAGTTATTCTGATAATATGCGCAGCAATGCCCTCAGTGCATTACCTTTTAGTCAAGAGGATGATTTGGCAAGCGTGATGCTCCCAGTGGGTAAAATTTTGAATGATCCGGATAGCAAACAGCTGATTAAAATGCAGGTCGCACAAACCTTGGCGAAGCATGCACAACACAAGGATAAAGTGGCAATTGATTTTGAGGCATTCCTTCGTCAATTAAATGATGTCATGGAAAGAAAAAATACGCGCTCTATTCACTCTTTCTGTGATTTATTGCGGCAAATGAGATTGCTTCTGTCCGAGGAGCAATGCTCGCAACTGATAGATAATTTGTTATTCAGGCTAAGTAATCAGAATTGTTATAATCGTTTGTTTGCAGTGGTGGCTCATTATATTGCCGACATGAACCACGACCAAAAAATAGGTGCTTTAATCACATTGAAAAAACTTATCAGCCACGAAAATAATTGTCATCATTCTGCCAAAAAACTTTTTGTTCAAATTTATGATGCTTATCAAGGTGATCTCACTGCCAATATACTGAGCAGGCGAGGCTGTACCAGCCGTCAATTTTCTAATATAGAGGGCCAGAATGTGCAGAGAGAATATTTGCCAAGTACAGTGATTAAGAATATTATTCGGCTAACTAATTAATGACTACTCTAACTTCTATGCTTACTGAGCTAGACACTTCCTGGATGCAATTTGCCATTACGCAAGCAGAAACTGCAGCCAGTATGGGAGAAGTGCCGGTGGGCGCTGTGCTCGTCCTTGATAATCAGATTGTTGCTGCTAGTCATAACATGCCCATTGCCAAGCACGATCCAACTGCTCATGCTGAAATTCTGACATTGCGTACTGCTGCTGAAAAAATAGGTAATTACCGTCTGCTCAATGCAACGCTGTATGTGACACTGGAGCCTTGTCTTATGTGTTGTGGCGCGATGGTGCATGCCCGTATTAAACGGGTTGTATACGGTGCCCTGGATAAAAAAACAGGGGCTATCGTTAGTAAAATGCAGGCATTAGATCAAGCTTTTCTAAACCACCGTGTTGAACACGAAGGTGGGATATTGGCTGAAAAATGCGGTCAATTATTAAGTGAATTTTTTCAGGCAAGACGTGCTGGTCAGTAGCAGTATTCATATCAAAACCAAAAAGGAGTGAGTATGCAGCGTCCTACAACTAGTCAAGATTCAGCCATCAAAAAAAACCCTTCCAACCTCGAATCAGAATTGGAAAAAAGTCCCCGGATTTCTCTTTCTGAGCCACCCAAATTTATTATTGAACGTTTGATTAGCGGTGAGATAGTTACTGCAATTGATCCTGATTTAATGGAATTGGAAAAAGATGCTGAGCTTCAAGCAATTGTTCAGAACACGATTCTTCCCTTATTGTCTCTATCTGAATTACATGCTTTTAATAAACTTATGTTTGAGCTTGAATTCAAACGGGTGGATATGAAAGTAGCATTTCGTAATTCATCATTAGCGAAGTTTTCTTTACGATTTGAGATCGAAAAAAGTTTATCTGAAGAAGGTCAGAGTGCGCTGACCAGGCTTAGAGAAATGGATGAAAATCTGGGGACGGTCAAAATGAAACTGGCATCAAATCCTCTTGATGAAACTGCACAAAAAGCTCAGCAAGCATTAACTGATGGGATTTTCGAAGACCTGTTGCGCTTATCATATTTGATTACCCCGAATGTGCAGGAAATTTTTTTGAATTTGAAGCCGCATCTTTTTCCCGATGCAAGAGAATTAGATGACGGGAAAAGATCATATTTTGTAAGCCTTGCTATGTTTAATTTCTATGGCGTGAAATTGCCTACAGCAGCTGATCAGCGTCTTATTGATCGTTTGTATGATGGGATGACAAAAAGACGACGTGCTTTGCATCGTCGCGACCAAGATGCTTCGACATTGCATATAACAACGTCAAGTAGTGATTTTATTAGCGTCAGAAAGTTGGATACTGATGAATCTGAAGCGGTGAAAAAAACTGATATTCATTCAGGCTCAAAAAATTCAATATTAAATTATTGTAGAGGTTTAAGAATCGAGCAGACCTTGCATCCTGTCCGCGTTAGCGCTGAAGATGTGGTGCAAATCGGAAAAATTCAAGAAACAATGAAGAGCCGGTGGCGATTTGGCGCAAAAAATGACTCAAGCGAATGGAGTGCATTATGTAAGCTGTCAACAGATTATGAAAGATTTGAGCATATACAAAAGTATATGCAAGCAGAACAAAAAGCCTTGGCAACTGGCGGTACTAAAAAGATTTTATATAAGGCAATTGTAGAGTTTTATGCGCGTCAGAGTATCGACTTTAAGCATTTTTTTCATGTTCAAAGTTTGCCATCCGCTCCCATCTTGCGGAAATCACGGAGTTGCGGCAATTAACTACCCCCATCCTGGCTGTGTGCAGTCAGGATGGATTCTGGGTTCATTTTGATCGCCTACTTGCCGACAGACTAATAGATCGAGTATTGTGTAGAGATATGCTAAATAATCGATCATTACGGTCCTTATCTCGTTGTGTGTCATTCTGTACTGCGGACAGCTATGACATAGTGGGTCTTAGCAATTTTTTTAAAAAAAAGGGGTATACGACCCGACTTTCACGTGATGTATTGCATGTTACCAATCAAAAGCACGGCGATATTTTCTTTTTTAATTACGGTTGTTTCGTAAGCTGGGGCTTTAAAAAATTTTTTGATGAGAAATTGCTTGAGTATGTGCGTGACTTTTCTGCCCAACCATTAACGACCATCGAAATAGATCATCTCTATTATCATCAAGGATCGGAAACCAGCATCACCACCGATGAGAAATCACGCGTCGAGATTTTTACCCTTGATTCAGTGGATCCACAAGTTAAATTGGCTATTTCTTACGGCCTTGCTCAATCGATTAAGTTGGAAGCATTTGAAGAAGCGATTATTGTGGCAATTAAAAAAAACCATCAATTGCCAGAAGAAATCGCTATGCACGGGGTTATTTCTTTATCCCGCCGTGCCATTTTTAAACGTATCGGTGAAATTTTTATTGCTCGCCGCGCAATCAATCTCAATATTGAATACCTGGAAACGCCAGAATTTTTTTGGCGTAATCCCAATTTAGAGCCGTATTATATTCTTACTAAGAAATTCTTTGATCTTGAAGGCCGGGTCATGGCCCTGAATCAAAAGCTTGATGTTTTGCAGGAATTACTCGATATTTTAAACAGCCAAGTGCAGCACAGTCATTCCAGCCTATTGGAAAGTATCATTATCTTATTAATTCTAATTGAAATTATTGTCAGCCTGTTTCAGTTCCATCTTGTCTGAGTAAAAAAAAGGTCATTTTTTAGCAGCCCCATCCTTTCTGATATAATTAAATATAACAGCATCAAAATAAGTGGTGGTGGTTTATGCGCAATAGAATCCAACACAGCTTAGATAGATTCCAACAAAACTTGGGTGGTCCTCGTACAGTACCTGCAAATATCAGTGGTAGCCGGATTTTTGCATCCGGCTGGTCAGCCGCTGGATTGGCTATTATGATTGCTTGTGCGTTTGGTTCATTTGTTGTGAGTGGTGGTGGTACGCTGGGGATTGCTTTAGCAGCCGTGTTTCTTGCTCTTGCGCCAGTCGTTGCGGCCGTCATGGGGGTAGGGGGTAATTATATTGGCAGATGGCGAGATAATGTTGCCATGCGGGAGTTGGTGGAATTTAATCGATCTAAAGCAATCGATGACGAAGCTAAACTACGTTGTCAGGCAGATTTAGAGAAGGTGCAAGTGCTAGCCACTTTTTTTATACAGGATATGGAAAATAAATTGCCACCAGAGGGGTTTACGCAGAAAAAGATTTTTAAAAGAATTAATAATGAGATGAGTGGATTAAGTGAAGATGGTCAATTGTATGCGCTGATTTTTAAGCGTGCTTTTTTATTGCATGAAGGCGAACTATCAACCATGCATGAGGAGCGCATAATGCGTGCAATGCGGCCGCTTCGACAAGAAAAGTTACAACGGATAAAGTCAGAGTTAAAAGAAGTTGACGAGGCGGCGCAGCCCCATGATGTTGAAAGTGGGTTAATGTACCAGGAATTAAAAGACGATTTGGAAGGGTTGTCACTGGATGAGGAGCTGGCTTTGTTTACGGAGAGAATGGAGGGGATTGAAAAACGCATGGCAGATGCTCCATTTATGGATCAGTTCCGTTATTATTTCTATGATAGAGACTTAGCCTGGATTAAAGAAAATTTATTGTCGAAGCAAAAAAACGAATCCAGTTCTTCAATGCCCGAAGCGTCCTCAGAAAAAAATGAAGCGGAACTTGTTCGTGCTGAGAAGCGCGAATCAAAAGTAGCAAAAGATACTATACAAGGGCCGACTTTATTCCCATACCCCAGTAAATTGGAGGAGGGTTCTGGTAGGGTCAATAAAATTGACGAGGGGAAAGGTAAGACAAAAACACCTCCTCCAGGACCTGCGACAAAGTAATTGCCCACACTTGTTTGAACTCTTCACGGGAAAGATTGCATTATTAACCCCGTGCTACGCACGGGGGTGGGTTTTATCTTACGCGGACGCGATGTTGCGGAATGTCTTGGCTTGCTTGAAAATCATTTGCACGGCAATAATGCGCATTACGTTGAATGCCAAACAGGATGCCAAATAAAGCTTGTTCATTTGCGCGTTGTAATTGCGCACGTAACAAGGTTTCCATGATAGCCATTACAATTAATGCTTGTAATAAATCTTGCTGACTCACGCGCAGCTGCGGCTGCATAAAAAAGACTGGCGTAAAAGAAGCCCGATGGATTCCAAATCTAACGTTGCTAGACTGAGTTTGCCTGGTTGTTGACTCAGGGGTAGCCCAGCTGGGTTGTCGAGTTCGTTGCCAGGTAGGCGCTGTCCAGCCTGGCTGAGGGCGTGCGCGCGGCGCATACGTTGATTGAGCAGCTGGTTGTTGTGGGGTAGAGGAGTTAGTACGCGGCTGATTGCGTTCTGCTTTATAAGCCCTAAGTTTTACGCTATTGGTTAAAACTTCTTTTGCTTCGTTAATTGCTTTAAAGGCATCGCCGGCGCCATTTTCTTGGCATCTGTCTGGGTGGAATTCCAAGGCTAGTTTTTTAAACTTCTGTTTAGCCAAGGGTTCAACCTGATCATCTGGTGTATTTGGATCAATATCCAGAATCGCATAATAATCACGTGCTGTGTGTAATTGCTTAAAACGATTAATGCGGTTTTGCATACAAGCTCCCGTTTATATTTCGGGCTATTATGCCTAAACAGCCTTAAAAAATCCTTAATTATTTGAAAAGGGCAATTAAATATTGGTCGATTTACCGGCGGTTTCTTCTGCCAAACGCATTTGCGGAAAGTGATCTGGGTAATTGGTTCGTATAAATTCAAGGATTTTTTCACGTACCTCTGCGCGTAAATCGGATAAATCATCGGCATTGGCGGCGCTGAGTTGGATGCGGATGTCTACACAGCGCTCTGTTAGATCAGCAACTTGTAATTTGCTAGCTCGACCATCCCAATAAGTCGATTTTTGCAATATTTGATTCAGTTCAGCACGTAGTGGTTCGAGAGGCATCAAGTAATCCACGTATAAGTGTAAGCTGCTGCGTAAACTTCCGACATCACGCGACCAGTTTTCAAATGATTTTTCGGTAAAATAGTTGATAGGTACCACCATACGACGGCGGTCGCCTAATTTGAGAATGACATACGTGAAAGTAATTTCTTCGATTTCACCCGATTGATTTTCAATGACGACTATGTCACCAATTTTAATGGGTTGGGCAATGGCAATTTGCATCCCGGAAAAAAGCGAAAACAAGGTGCGCTGTCCAGCTAAACCGATGATCGCAGTTAAAAAACCTGCTGATGCTAATAAGCTGATGCCTATATTTCGGACGCTACTGAAACTCATCAAGATGGCAGCAATCGTGATGATCACAATCATAACGGTTAGGATGTTGCGAAAAATAAGCATTTTGGTGTAAAGCGCTTTGATGCGCACATGCTGTTCATGATTCAAGTCGTTCATGTATTGGTAGAGGACAGCTTCAATGGTGTATAGGATTTGCAAGGCAACCCAACCGATAGAGGCGATCAGAATGGTATTGATGAAGCTCTTAGCAAAATACAGATAGGCATTTGAGGGTGCAGCAAGCCAGAGGATGATATTCAGCGCGACTAAAATAAAAATGACGCGGACGCTTTTACGCACACTGTGCAGGATAAGCGAGCTAATTTTGTGTGCGTGTTCCAGTTTTTGTTCGTAGCGCAGGCAAAGATAAACAAAGAGGTTATAAAAAAATATAACAAATGCTAATGCAATAAAAATGCTGCCAACCTTATCAGTGAGATCGAACAAATATTTCCAGTTAGTTAATGGGAAGATGTTATCGATTAGAGACAGAGCAGTGAATAATATGCCAATGATTAGATAAACGAATGGCCATTTTGCCGAACGCAAAATAATTCTTTTTAACATGCCATGGTGAGCGTTTTCAGCCGTCATATTGCCTTCCCTTTTTCTAATACTTTAATTTTACATTATTAGGCAGTTAGTTAAAACTCATGCACAAAAAGAAGGGGAATTGGAATTTTTGCTTAGAAAAAGGGCCCGAATGAGCCCTTTCAGAGAACTATTCTGCGCTTTTATCGTCAGCTTGCTCTGCACTTGGGGCAGAAGGAGCTGCTGTCGCATCATTTCTTACTGTTAATTTTTCTTTGATACGTGCTGCGCGGCCGCTTAATTCACGCATGTAGTAAAGTTTAGCGCGGCGTACATCACCACGACGTTTAACTTCAACGGAATCCACTGTTGGGCTGTGGCTTTGGAATACGCGTTCAACGCCTACACCATGAGAAATTTTACGCACGGTGAAAGAAGAGTTATAACCACGATTACGCTTGGCAATCACGACGCCTTCAAAAGATTGTAAACGAGCACGTTCACCTTCTTTAACTTTCACTTGCACAATAACGGTATCACCTGTTTCAAATGCCGGTAAGGCTTTTGCAGGTTTCATTGATTCAGCTTCAATAGCTTGGACTAATTTGTTACTCATTTTCTTTTTCCTAGGTGTTAGGTTTTTCACAACTTGGGCAATTTTATACATATTTAGAGAAATTTTCGAGCGTTATTTTTGTAAAAATTCCTCAATAAACTCAGTCAAAAGCATTAGCTCGTGGTCCGATAGACGTTTTTTGGCTAAAAGATCAGGTCGTCTTAGCCATGTCCTGCCTAGGGAGGCTTTTAGCCGCCAGCGGTCAATTTGCTGGTGATGTCCGCTTAACAAGACATCTGGCACACGGGTTCCCATAAACGTTTCAGGACGCGTAAATTGCGGATATTTAAGCAATCCTGCTGATAGTGAGTCCAGTTTCACGGAGGCTTCATCACCCACGACGCCCGGAATAAAGCGCGCTAGGGTATCAATCATCACCATGGCCGCCAGCTCGCCACCGGTCAGGATATAGTCGCCAATTGACCATTCCTCATCAATTTCCTGCTCAATCAGGCGTTCATCAATACCCTCATATCGTCCAGCCAGGAATATAAGATTTTTA
>CAYUYG010000070.1:0-7619 GCA_964449125.1 uncultured Coxiellaceae bacterium
TTTCATACAGTTGAGAATGGGATGCAATAGTCTGGTAAAAAATAAGCCTATTTTAAGAAGATAGGTAGAAAATAATCTAAAATAACCCCACACAAAAATGAGGGGTTAATATGTTTAGTTTATTTAAAAAATCTCGCAAGCCACCTGAAAATAACCCACAGCCATTGGCAGCAACCGTTGTCAAAACGCCTGATGCACTCGATATCTTACCGTGCGAAATTCAAGAATATGTCTTTTCTTTTTTTCAAACAGCAGAATTGCCCGCCACCAAATTAGTTTCTAGAAAATTTTGCGACCTGGCAAAAAATAAATTGAGAGAAAAATTCAAAGATCCTGAACAAATCATGCGGGCCATTTCAACTTTACCGTCAGAACGAATTTTTCCTTTCATCGAAGCTTGCAATGAACACTTAACACTCAATTTTGATAATCCGCACCATACAGTTATTTGTCAGGCGTTGACGACGACGGATATTAACAAAATTGATACCCAACGATTGCAAAATGCAATTGCGGCGATGAGTGAGAACAAGGAATTTGCAATGCTCCTGAATGGATTGCAAATCACGCACGCAGGTATTGTTGGTGATACTACCCAAATTAGCGAACTTTTGAAAAAGCGAAGTGACTTAAAACCTTATGTTAATTTATCCGGAGCGGAATTAACGGGAATTGATTTGCGAACTATAAATTTAGATAAAGTTAATTTTAGAAAGGCAAATCTGATGTATGCTGATTTTGCGCCGGCTGAAATGGAACACGCAAATTTAGATAAAGCTGAAGTATCGGGAACGGATCTCGAAACTTCAAGCTGTGTTATGCAATAACCGTAGCGTCACAGCGGCAGCGCTGCTGTGACGTTTAAAGCACGTGCGCACATTTCAACATTGTGCACGCGCACATAATCCACTTGCTTTTGACCTAAATACAAGGTGACCGCGAGTGTCTCAAGATCGCGATTGACTGGCTCGCTTTCTGTGAATAAAGACAGAAACGATTTACGTGAATGTCCTACCAGTATGCGTGTACCCAAACTTTCAAAAAACTGAATGTGTTTAATAAGTGCGAGTGATTGTTCCGGTTTTTTGCCAAAACCGATGCCCGGATCAAAAATAATTTTTTCGCGTTTAATGCCTGCTTTTTCTAATGCAGTAAATTGCTGCTCGGCCCAATCATAGACAACTCGCAAAATATCTTGGTTTCGTGGCACAAATAAATCTTTATTAGCAGGAATGCTCACATGATGCATCACCACACAATCTGCATTACTTTCAGCGACCACTTCGCGCATGGCAGGATCATTCAATCCTGATACATCATTGATCCAGTTTACACCGAGCTTGAGCGCACGAGCCGCCACTTTAGCATCCCGTGTATCGAGACTAATTTTGGGCGGCATAAAAAAATTATCCTGAATGTCTTTCAAAGCCGACAAAACAGGTTCAAGACGTTGCCATTCCGTTTCGGGTTCGAGCCGCTGAGCATTGGGCGCCGTCGATTCCGCGCCGATATCAATGACTTCCGCACCAGCATAGACAAGGTGCAAAGCTTGATGCAAGGCATGTTCGGCACTTAAAAATTTCCCACCGTCAGAAAAAGAATCGGGGGTGACATTAATAATGCCGACTAATTGCGGCGTATCAATGCGCTGACAAATTTGTCGTGTATGAAAAGGCGCTGTGCCGCTAAATCGAGAACCCCAGGGTTCGGCAATTTCCGCTGCTGTTTTTCCTTGGTTAGGTCCGGGCAAAGGAAATATCCAGAACGGCGCAAGATCGGCAACCGGCCACAAAGCAAATGGCCGTTCTTGCAAACTGACATGTGGCACGGTCAAGACGTCGCTTTGGATAACCAGATCGTCCCAGACTAAAATATCAATATCGAGAACCCGCGGTCCCCAGTGCCTTACTTCCGGTTTGCGACCAATACCCCATTCGATTTGTTTTAACTCATGGAGCAGTGTCAGTGGTTCGAGGGCTGTTTCACACAGTAAGGCTAAATTGAGATACGGACGGTCCCATTCAAGCGGCGCATTATCGGGTAAAAGGGCGTCGGAAAAATAAATGGGAGAAACCTGCTTAACGATGACACCGGGTAATTTTTTTATTAATTGTAATGCTCTACGAAAATTTTCCAGACGATCACCGACATTTGAACCAAGCCCTAAAATTACCATACCGATTCACACTCTCCATAACTAAAACAAACACCTTGGGTTAATCCCGGAATTTTTGGATGCTTCGTAATGCGCACACTCATACGTGCATCCTGCGGCAAACGTGTTTTAATAAATTGAAACAGTTCGCGACTTAAAAATTCAATCAAGTGAAATTCTTTGGTTTCAGTAAATTGACGAATATTTTTAATCAGCTCCGAATAGCAGTACGTGTCTGAAAGATGGTCTGATTGACAACCCGTTGGCGGCTGCGCAAAGATGATATGCACATCGAGCAAAACAACTTGTTTTTTTAATATTTCATCCACTGGCCAGCCCAGATGGACACAAAGTTCCAGGCCGCGAATTTGTAAGGTACTGTGTGTCATGTTTTACTCTGTCAGGTAGTTATTCTAGTATTTTATTAATTTTTTTCATGATATCCGACGTCATTTTTTGTTTTACATCCAGCGCGCCTAAATTTTCCATAAATTGTTCCGTATGTGTTGCGCCAGTGATGACGGAACTCACATTGGGATTTTTCAAACACCAAGCAATCGCAAGCTGTGCAAGTTTACAATCTAATTCAATCGCCAGTGCTTCCAGCTGCTTGGTTTTTTCCAGCAGCTGCATAAAATTGTCTGGCACTAACCAGGATTCTTTTGCCAAACGGCTGTCGCGCGGAATACCGTGATTATATTTGCCGGATAAAATACCGGATGCAAGAGGGCTCCAGATAGTCGTGCCCATTTGGTATTTTTCAAATAAAGGTAAATAATCTTTTTCTAAATGTTCACGAAAAAACATATTGTACTTGGGTTGTTCCATGCTGGGGGCGATGCAATGGCGTTCTTGCGCAATTTGATAGGCGCTAGTAATTTGTGTCTCATCCCATTCCGAGGTGCCCCAATAAAATACGAGTCCTTCGCGAACGAGATAATCCATCGCCAGCACGGTTTCTTCAATCGGGGTGTGGGGGTCTGGACGATGACAAAATAGTAGATCGACATAGTCCATCTGTAAACGGCGCAGAGAATTTTTGGTGCCTTCGATGAGATGCTTGCGCGACAGTCCCGTGTCATTTGGACCGTTGCCTCCCCAAAAAATTTTGGTGGAAATGACTAAATCTTCGCGGCGAAATTCCTTTGCTGCCTTACCCATCAGGACTTCGGCTTCACCATGCGCATAACTCTCGGCATTATCGAAAAAATTGACGCCGTGATCGAAAGCCGTATGCATCATGCTTTTAACATCGTGCAATCGCAGATCCGTGCCAAATGTAATCCACGAGCCTAAGGATATTTCACTGATCCTGATGCCAGCTTTGCCAAGATTGTTATATTGCATA
Organism: uncultured Coxiellaceae bacterium; assembly: GCA_964449125.1. Taxonomy (GTDB): domain Bacteria; phylum Pseudomonadota; class Gammaproteobacteria; order DSM-16500; family DSM-16500; genus Aquicella. The sequence continues at coordinate 3,504 of CAYUYG010000070.1, forward strand.
GCAAGTTCCCTAGCCATTTAGTCCTGCTAATCTACTACTACTGTCCGCCAGTAACAAGATTAAGCCTGCCAGGTTAGGCCGGCTGGCGCATTGCCTTAATCAGTACAAATATGGTACTGTATCGCCAAATTATAATACCCAGGTCACTCCATGATTCGTATCGGTAAATTAACTGACTATGCCATGTTGATTCTGAGCCAAATGGCTCGGCAGGCTGACACGGTATTAAGTGCGGCGTCACTTGCCGATACCTTGCATTTGACTACCCCAACCGTCAGTAAGGTATTGAAAATTCTATCAGAAGGTGAGTTAGTCAGTTCAGTTCGTGGCGCAGAAGGCGGTTATCGTCTGGCGCGTCCGGCGCTTGAAATTACCGTAGCGGATATTATTGCGGCGATGGAAGGCGACTTCGCCATGACCGAATGCTGTGAAAAAAGCGGGCTGTGTGCGATTGATACGATGTGTACCATGCGTATGAACTGGCGAAAAATTAATAATATTATTCATTCTCTGTTGGGCAAATTAACGATAGTGGATATGTTGGAACCTATTTCATCGGCCAAAGCCGGGCAAGTTTTACAAGGGTGCAGCAATGGCAAATAAACTTTTAAACGAAGTGGTAAATCAACATTACCCTTACGGTTTTATTACAGATATTGAATCAGACAATGTTGCGCCAGGATTGAATGAAGATATTGTGCGACTGATTTCTGCAAAGAAGAATGAACCTCAATTTATGCTGGAATGGCGTCTACAAGCCTTCAGGCATTGGCAGACATTAACCGCACCAAAATGGGCGCATCTGCATTGTCCGGAAATCGATTATCAACAAATTATTTATTATTCCGCGCCGAAATCCATCAAGGATGGCCCGAAGTCACTGGAAGAAGTCGATCCAAAACTACTTGAGACGTATAAAAAACTGGGCATTCCCCTACATGAACAAGGTCGTTTAGCAGGTGTGGCAGTTGATGCAGTGTTCGATAGTATTTCTGTCGCAACCACTTTTAAGTCGAAATTGGCAGAAGCGGGCGTTATCTTTTGTCCGTTTTCAGAAGCTGTACAAAAGTATCCTGAGCTTATCGAAAAATATTTAGGCACGGTGGTGCCGTATCGCGATAACTTTTTTGCTGCTCTTAATTCTGCGGTGTTCACCGATGGCTCTTTTGTGTTTATTCCAAAAGGCGTGCGTTGTCCGATGGAACTCTCCACGTATTTCCGCATCAATGAAGCAAAAACCGGTCAGTTTGAGCGAACGCTGATTATTGCGGAAGAAGGTAGTTACGTCAGTTATCTCGAAGGTTGTACTGCACCGATGCGTGATGAAAATCAATTACACGCGGCGGTGGTGGAGTTGGTCGCGCTGGATCATGCGCAAATAAAATATTCGACGGTGCAAAACTGGTATCCAGGCGATGAAGAAGGTCGTGGCGGTATTTTTAATTTTGTAACCAAACGTGGTCATTGTCGCGGTGCGTATTCCAAAATTTCCTGGACGCAAATTGAAACGGGTTCGGCCATTACTTGGAAATATCCCAGTGTTGTATTACAAGGCGATCATTCTATCGGTGAATTTTATTCCGTGGCCTTGACGAATAATTATCAACAGGCTGATACCGGCACCAAAATGATTCATCTGGGTAAAAATACGCGTAGCACTATTATTTCCAAAGGCATTTCCGCTGGTCACGGACAAAATACGTATCGTGGACTGGTGCGCATGCAGCCCACTGCGGCGAATGCGCGAAATTATACGCAGTGCGATTCATTATTACTCAGTGCAACCTGCGGTGCACATACGTTTCCATACATCGAAGTCAAAAATCCAAGCGCGCGTGTCGAACATGAAGCCTCAACATCCAAGATAGGCGAAGATCAATTATTTTATTGTCGTCAGCGTGGTCTAAAAACCGAAGATGCTATTTCGATGATCGTCAATGGTTTTTGCAAACAAGTTTTTAAAGAATTGCCGATGGAATTCGCGGTTGAAGCACAAAAATTGCTGGAAGTGAGTCTGGAAGGCAGCGTTGGTTAAAACACAAAATGTGAGTGAGTAACTAAAATAGGTAACAACATGTTAACGATAAATAATTTGCAAGTGACTATTCAGGATGAGAAACAACAAACCAAGTCCATTTTACGCGGCGTTAATTTAAATATTAAACCCGGGGAAGTGCATGCCATTATGGGCCCGAATGGCTCAGGCAAGAGTACACTTGCGAATGTACTAGCAGGACGCGAAGACTATCAAATTACCGACGGCTCAGTTTTGTTAAATGGCGAAGACTTGTTAAGCCTCGCTCCGGAAGAACGTGCCGCGCGCGGGTTGTTTCTCGCATTCCAATATCCAACCGAAATTCCCGGCGTGAATAATATGTATTTTTTACGTACTGCCTTAAATAGCTTGCGTCGACAAAAAGATTTACCACCGCTAGATGCCGCAGATTTTTTGTTGATTGTGAAAAATAAATTAAAGCAAGTCGGTTTAAATGAAGCATTTTTACATCGTGCGGTAAACGAAGGGTTTTCTGGCGGTGAAAAAAAACGTAATGAAGTCTTGCAAATGCTCATGCTCGAGCCGAGCTTTATTATTCTGGATGAAACCGATTCCGGCCTCGACATTGATGCCTTGCAGATGGTGGGCAATGCCGTTAATAGCTTGCGTAATGCAAATCGCAGTATTTTAGTGGTGACACATTATCAACGTTTGCTCGATTATATCCAGCCTGATGTAATCCATGTGATGGCACAAGGTCAGATCTTAAAATCCGGTGATAAGTCACTGGCGCGTGAATTGGAAACCACAGGTTACAGCTGGTTGAATAATGAGGATTCGCTATGATGCTTAACACGCTTCCGGCATGGCTCAACTCGCTTGCCGCTGCGCCCCAACCATCCGAGCCGCATTGGTTTGCCGATTTTCGTGCACGCCAACACGCTGCATTTTTACAAAATGGTTTCCCGACACGTAAACAAGAGCGCTGGAAATATGCTGATCTTTCTTTTCTAACAACCAAAACATTTACGCTTGCTAAGCGTATTAATGACGATGCTTTGACTGATGCAGTGCATCAACATCGTTTGCAAAAAGAAGACAGTATTTTATTAATATTCGTTAATGGTTATTTTATGCCGACCTTATCGGACATGAGCAAGCTGCCACCAGAAATAATGCTCTGTCCTATGCAGGAAGCGATGCAAACACACGCTGACTTGGTGGAAGCGCACGCCCTTGCCGAAGAAAACAAGCCACTTGCATTTGCCAACTTGAATGCGACGCTCAGTACTGACGGATTATTTTTGCATGTTGCGGATAATTACGAATTAAACACGCCGTTACATTTGTTGTTTATGACCCTAGGTACGCAAGAGCACATGACTTACCCACGGCATTTATTTGTGTTAGGCGAACACAGTAAGCTCATCATACTGGAAGAACATTTTTCATTGGCCGAACAAACCTATATGGTGAATACCGTCACCACCGCGATTGTTGGCAAGTCCGCTTCGCTTGCGCATTATAAAATTCAGCAAGAAGGCAAGCAAGGTATTCACATCGCGCATACTTTTGTTTATCAACAACAAGACAGCAACGCTTCCTTCATGCATTTTTCACTTGGTGCGCAATTTGCTCGCGATGATGTTATTGTCAAATTACAAGGCGCAGGGGCTGAGTGCAAAACCAGCGGTTTTTATCGCGTGCATACTGACAATCAATATATCGATCATCATATTGATATTGAACATCAAGCGCCACGCAGCAGCAGTGAAATGCTTTACAAAGGCGTGCTGCATAATCGTTCGCGCGCAGTATTTAATGGTCGGGTACGCGTTGATCAAGGTGCCGAAAAAACACTTGCTTATCAGGCTAATCATAACTTGTTATTATCTGATACAGCAGAAGTGTATTCCAAACCTGAACTTGAAATTTATGCTGATGATGTGAAATGCAAACATGGTGCGACCATCGGGCAATTAGATGAAGACGCTTTGTTTTATTTGCGTTCGCGTGGTATTGGCAAAGAAGAAGCCGTGACCCTGTTGTTGCAGGGATTTGCTGAAGAAATTACGCAGCGTGTAACGCCTCCCGGTATTAAATTGCGCATAGCGGAGGTG
>CAYUYG010000071.1:0-7592 GCA_964449125.1 uncultured Coxiellaceae bacterium
AATTTTTAATAGGTTTGGTTTCAGCAATTTTTGATAGAAAATGGTAGTAGCAACGTCTTATGAAAGATAAGGGAAACTTTTCTTCAGTATTTGGTTTAACACCTGTCACCACTTTATAACCCTCTTCCCATTTTTTTATAAAGGTAGGAATCAGTGTAGGAGGATCTTGAAGATCGGCGACTATTAAAATAGCGGCGTCACCATTGGCTTGTAGTAAACCATAGAATGGTGATCGAACTTGTCCAAAATTTCGGGAATTAAGTATTATTTTAACAGTTGGATCGTTTTTAGCAATGTTTCGTAGTAATTCGACAGTTTTGTCACTTGAGGCATTATCAATAAAGATGTGTTCGAAGCGGTAATTTTCCAAAACCGAGGTAGCAAGTTTGACTTGCTTGTAAATTTCTTCAATGTTTTCTTCTTCATTGAAACAAGGCGTTACAATGCTAATTAATTTCATACTTTGTCCCTAAAGCGATGGATGAAAAGAATAACTGTAATAAAAATGAAAAACAATCTATTTATAAAAAAGCAAATGTTGTGTTAATGGTAGAAAAACGTGCTTAAAACTATAAAAAAATAGATGATAATTTTTTTATAGGTTTACCGAAATATCTTGAATCATCAGTAAATAACTTGAAAAGCACTAAGGAAATAAATACTATCGCAACTATTATTTATTTAGCGTTTTATTTCACCTACCGGGGTATGCGGCATCTTCATGGAAAAGAAAAAAACAATTACATTATTACTCCCAACATTGAACGAAATAGTTGGTCTTAAAAAAATATTTCCTACCATTGATGTTAGTTTATTTGATGACATTTTAATTGTTGATGGCGGTTCAACTGATGGTACGGTTGAGTATGCTATTGAAAATAACATCCGTATTATGACGCAATTACGCAAAGGTCTGGCCGCTGGTGTCATGGATGCCGTAGCCACCCTAAAAACAGATTGTGTTATTGAGTTTAGTATGGATGGTAATTGCATGGTCGAGCAATTACCCGAACTCGTTGAGAAATTACAAGTCGGCTATGATTTGGTGGTCGTGTCCCGTTATCTGCCGCCTGCTCAATCCTACGATGATAATATAGTTACGGCGTTTGGTAATTATATGTTTACCAAAATGATTCGTTGGCTTGGTAACCATCCAATCACTGATTCTCTTACCATTTATCGTGGTTTTGATATCAAGATTACGCGTTTTCCTGAATTTAAAAATTTACTTCAAGGCCCCGTATTTGAACCGCTTATATCCGCTGTTGCCACGGCACGTAATTTACAAATTACCGAAATACCAGGTGATGAACCAAAACGGGTTGGCGGGTTAAGTAAAATGTCGGTGCCTTATAATGGTATATGCATACTTCAGATGATTATTAAAATGTATTGGATTAAATGGACGAGATGGTACAAGGCTGCCGCTGATGAAACTATGGGTTAAATTCACACTTATTTTTTTAGCTGCACTCATTTTTAATTTTGGGTTGGTATCTGCGCTCGTTAAAATATATTTTTTATCATAGGAAAATATAATGCTCGCGTTATGGAAAAAAATTAAATCGCTGGATAGTTATTTAATTTTTTGCCTATTCACCTTTTTTGCTGCGCAAATTTTATATGCACTGGCGCATGCGGGGTTTTATACAAATTATTATTCGGGACTAACACAAGTTGGTACGGATGTTGCCGCGCTGGGTGTTATTAAGGAACATTTTTGGCAATCGATGTGGTATTACCATATTAATCCGCCTCTCTATATTTTCTATACGTTTTTATTTCACTTTTGGTTTCCCCCCAATGGCGAGCTAGGGGTGTACCTATTGCATACGGTGTTAGGGGTATTTACCGTTTATGCTTTTTACCGTATTTACGAAAAGCTCGGCATTAACAAAACTTTGTCGGTTTTTTTGATTGCCGCATTCATCCTGAGTCCAACCTTCAACTTATCGCAAACGAAGGGGTGGTACGATTTTCCGGCTTTATGTTTATTGCTTATTTCGGTATGGCGATTGATGAAATTGATTGATCGAACCACATTTTGGAATGGATTTATGTTTTTCTTCGTGGTGATGTTGATGGCAAGCATACGTTCCGTCTATCACTTTTATTTATATTTTATTCCTTTGATTGCCGTGACAACGCTTATCTTTTATCGCCACTGGAAGATTGTTTTGCTCAGCAGTTTATTACCTATGGTTATTTTATTTTCATTCTATTTTAAAAATTATTATTTATTTCACGTTTTTACTATCAATAGTTTTTCTGGTGAAGTGTTAGCAAATGTTACGATGCAATTTAATTTAAGTTTGGAAGAGCGTTTGGAAGGCATTAAAAAAGGTTTTTTTTCCGATTTGGCTTTATGTCCGCAGTCTGCTGATACCATTGCCAAGCGGCCGCCTAATATGGGATACACGGGGCATTATTGCTATAAAGTGATTGCGGAAAAATATCGCCAAAACTATATAAAAAATCTGGATCATGATTACTCAAACATTCCCGTTTTAAATGATATACCCGGTACGCCTGCGCCACATCGTAATATGCTCGGCAATATCGGTATGGATTTGGAATACCAAAAAAATGCTATCCAATCACTGATTCATTATCCTAAAGCTTATTTTAAAACTTTAGGCGAAACCTGGCGGTATTACTTTACAACTTATCCTGCCTATTATTATGAGAATATGGGCAATGTTAGACATTTACCGAGAGGATTAAAAAAAGATTTATTGAATTTTTATCCAGATGATACCGCCTCGATTAAAAAAGGTTCACGCCTCATTTCCTATGTTTTTTTGTTTTTTTTCCCATTGTTAATTTTGTTTGGTAGTTATTTAATATTTTTTGATAAAAAAACCGTGCTGAAATGGATAGCTTGTTATGCCATTTCATTTATCATGCTTAATGGTGGATTTTTGTTGACTGCAGGCTATCATGTTTTTTATCAAGAAAGGTTAGTGCAGATTGTTTTGATAATGGCAGTCGGTGGATTAATGTCCCTGTATCTAGTATCGGCTATGATTTATAAATTATACTGCGTTATCCGTAAGCATTGTCATTTCTTAAGTTATGAAACCAGCTCACGCACACGTATCATCGCGTTTTACTTAATTTGTAATATCATTTATACAAGCTTGATCATTACGGGTATAGCCGGTAACGAACAACAGCGTTATCGTATTTATGTCGATCCACTTTATTTAATCTTGTTTGGATGTTTAGTGCAGATGATCAGGGATTATTGGCAGGAAAGACCCAAAATTCAGTAAACCATGTTCATTAAATTACCATTCTATTTTAAATTGCTCTATGCCTATGCGTGGCAACTTGTTTTTTTATCCGAATTACTCTAGTGTGAGCCGCTGTAATAAACAGCTTATTTTACCCTATGTTGTTTTTACTAAATCGTGACAACTACAATAAAATACGGGGGATGAATGAAAAGTCGTAGTCATTCAATAATGAAATTAACACTGGAACGTGGTCTGCCATCTCATGATTTTCTTGAAAAAGCCTGGGCAAGTGAACCTTTAACCAACGTGCTGACAGGCACAGATATTGCTTTTGCTCTTCCCATGCCTGATGAAGATATTTCTTTAATTGCAAAAGACGAAGAGAAAATTATTGGGCAATGTTCTGCCAATAGAGTGGTTAACTATTGGAATCATGTAGACGCAATTGGTCAGGCTGATAGTCCATCTACCCAAGTATTCGTGAAAATTCATAAAAAAGCTGTTGCAGATGAGAAAAAACATTTGCAAGTAATTAACGAGCTAGAAAGTCATGCATTTCACAGTGCGGGTATTGCTGTGTTGCCTGAATACCGCGGACAAAACATTGGTCAGACAATGCGGGAAAAACAAATTGAAACTTGTAAAGAGCAGCAGGCAACGACATTGTTCTGTGAAACCACTAATCGTTTTTCAGCAAAAACAGTAGAGCAATTGGGATTTTTTAAGATAGCTTCTTATCCGTATAAGGATCTTGCAGTGGAATTGGAAAATCAAGATTTAAATAAATTGGATGATTCTTTTTCGGTATGGTGTCGACGGATTTGATTTCCGTTGTAGACTCGGTTTAGCTGACGCCTAGTTATACTTGTAAACAGAGAACGCGATTTATCCAAGCTCCCCGCGTACGCGGGGATGATAAAGTTGCGCGGATGGTAAGACTATCCAGATGAAGCTCCGGCAGACAGTGAAATACAGCCATCTAACCTACAAAAAGCATGCCATCGCCCAAAAATCTAAATTCCACCAATGATTTTGATGCATGCATTCGACAATTAATCCTTCGCGCTCGTAAAAACTAGCTGCGCGTTTATCTTGGACAGTGAGTTTCAGCTTATGGGCACCCAATTCTTGATAATATTGTTTTGCTCGCGTTAATAATTGCGAACCAATTTTATTATTTTGAAATTCAGGATCAACCGTTAACCAAATAATAGTGGCGACACCACCTTCGGGTGCCGTACCAGATACTAAGCCAGCCAATTTATTTTTTACCCATGCGCATAATAATAGGTCTTTGTTGCCACGAATTCGGGTTTCAAGCGCTTCTTTTTGCCAGGATTTGGCATACTGGGTATGCGCTTCTTCCGGGAAATAATGGAAGTTTTTTTCAAGCGAGCGTTGAAAGAAAGTCCGCAGTTGCTCAACTTGTTGGAGGGCAGGACGTTGATAAGTAACTTCCGGAACCGGGCTTTTTATAGACGTAGGCAGTGTATTCATATAATCCATAATCGTTGCGAAAAACTACATGACGGGAACAGTGTTTGAATAAAAATGCGGCGACTTCATCCAGCGACCAATGAAATAAGGATGGATGTGACCAATCAACGTGATAGCTCATGACATTAAACGCAATACCTTCGCGGCAGCTGGCAAAGGCGGCTTTAATAATGCGTTGCGCGAATTTCACCATCTCATGCCAAGGCAAATCACGTTTTTCAGTTAGTAAGCCATTCATAATAATGTAATCAAAACTGCGTGGTGGCAGTGGATCAATCAAAATATCACGTTGTAAAAAACGTTGACCGGGTAGCCGATGTAAAGCAGCTTGAATCATGTTCCCGGAAATATCCAACCCCGTGTATAAAATATTCGATTGTGGGTGAAAAGTATGAATATGATCAAGCAGGGCGCCGTAACCACAACCTAAGTCTAAAAGACTGGTTTTAGGCGTAAGTGGTTTATGAGCTAAGACATCCAGCATGACATGAAATCGCTTGGTCAGATCAGCTGCATTAGGCCAATCCACACCTTGTGGTGTTGTACCGTGTTTGGCGAGACATTGTTCGTAATGTTCTGCCAATGTGAGGTAAGTAGGTTCGAGATCGGCCATGAAAATGTTGCTCGTCGTAATACCTTAATAATGGGTTTCACTTGGTTTCTGAATAGTGGAGAGCAACGATTTATCTGTTTTAATGACGGTTGGCATCAACATCCAACGTCCTTTGAACGCTAACCAATCTAGTTCTGTTGCTGGATCAATGGGATCTACGCCATGCGGGATACCAACGCTATACACGATGATGTCGCCGATATCCATTTGGTCATCAACAAAATATTTCTCATTATTTTTTTGCCTGAGATAAAGACCACCTTGTTGATAGTCCTTTCCTTTTTGACTCATTTGCATGACTAGGGTAGATAGCTGATGTTCCCCAATGGGATCGCGATGTTCTTTTAAAAAACCTCCACCACAGGGATAACACTGAATATAAAGACGATTAATAAAATCATTTTTAGGCGTGTTATGTAAAAAAGCTTCTTTTTCAAGGCCTGCCATGAGGGAGTGAATTGAAAATAAATCACGAAGCTTATTGAAAAAATTAAAGATGTTTTGATTCCAAGGATGAAATACAAATGATTGTTTTATACTTCTAATATGCGTGAGGGGGTCATCGTTACTTACTACAAAATAATCTGTGCTACCCTCTTTTAACTCTGCATAAGCAGGCATAGAATTCCTGCCAATGTTGGTTAAATAAGCCGTAATTTTTTGGATCTCTTCAGGATTTAAAGCACCCTTAAGAATGTAGGCATCGCCTTTTTTAACAGAATTGCGCATCGCTGCAATTTGTTGTGCATTATTCAAATCTAAATCAGAATAAGGGGCAATAATAACTCGGTTGAGATGGATATTATCTAAATTTTTAATTTCATGTTCCGCTAACATATCCCTATCCTTGTGTGTTCCAAGATGACTAATAGTAGGCATACAAAAACCAAATAACAAGCTTAACGAAATGGATTAGTGAATGCAAAATTACTTGATTGAAGTAAATCTAGACAATAAAAATATTTTATGACACGATTATCGGCGATCACCTTATATCATCTGTCTTTCTGACATTTCTTGGTGGGTACCTGCTTAACAACTATATCATTACTAGAGGTTTTAAGTTTCATGAGCATGAGCAACAAGCATACTATCACCTATGATCCAGAAAAATCTGATGTTTATAAAAATGCTGAACTGCAATTAGCAGACTATTTTTTTGATAGTTCTATTCCGAAAGAAGAATTAGTTGAAAATTCTTTTTTATTTTTAACTACACAACACGTCAAAAGAAATCTTTTTTTCTATGAGTTATATAAAAAAATAGTTGATGTGCCGGGTGTCATTATGCAGTTTGGTGCGCGCTGGGGCCGGCATCTAGCCTATTTTGATTCATTAAGAACTATTTTTGAACCATTCAACTATAGTCGAAAAATTATTGGTTTCGATACTTTCACCGGTTTTAAAGATCAATTTGATAAGAAAGACAGTACTTCTCCGATTATGAAAGAAGGTTATTTGGCTACGACACAAGGATATGAAGACGAATTAGACAAAATTCTTAAAACCCGAGAAATGCTGGCACCAATGTCGCATGTGAAGAAGTATGAAATTATAAAAGGTGATGTAATGGAAACATTGCCTGCCTATTTTGACAATAATCCACATACGGTAGTTGCGCTGATACATTTGGATATCAATTTATTTAAACCTACCAAATATAGCCTGGAATTGCTGAAGAAACATGTTACCAAGGGCTCAATTATTGTAATTGACGAAATGGGATTTGAAGATATTCCAGGTCAAACCCTAGCAGTTAAGGAAGCTTTTGGACTTGATAATATCAGATTGCAGAGAGTGCCGATTGTTAATCCAACTTGGCCAGCTTTTTTTGTTATTGAATAATTGCGGCAGTTAATGAAGCAGCGCGCAGAGAGAAAATGCTATCTTTAATCTCTCTGCCGTACTCAGCAGAATAGCAAGTATTTTTATTTTTCGTAATTATATTTTTTGATTATTATGAAATCACCCACTGCAAAATGCTACTTGTAAAGACTACCGGCATTCCCTAGAATTCAGGCTCATCGTCATCTCAGAGAGATTAGCTATGGACAAGTTAATCGTCACGTATGTTACTCATGCGTGCATAAAAATAAATGGGCCATTTGGCGGGTTACTGACCGATCCTTGGATTTTAAATGAACCGGTCTATGCCTTCACTACCTGGAAATTTCCTGCTGCAATCATGCCGCCAGCAGAAGTACAAAAAGATATTGATTATCTTTATTTAAGCCATCCACATG
>CAYUYG010000072.1:0-7577 GCA_964449125.1 uncultured Coxiellaceae bacterium
ATTTTTGATATTTATAGGCAATATCTATTGCTAAATAAAAATAATGCCTATAAATCAAGTGATTATAAAGCTAGTAGCTTAAACTTTTATTAACAACCCTCAATCAACCAACAAAGGGGTAAAAAAGCTAAAAAATTACTTCTTCTTATACTTTTTACGAAATTTTTTGGGGCCGTGTGGACCCTTTCCTCTTGGCATAGTCAGTCTCCTCAAAAAGGCTCATCCTAAAACAAAATCTCGCACTTTTCACGAACTTCCTTTGAAAATACGTAATATCTATTTTAGAGTAGCGAGGTTTAATTAATTTCTTAGGGAGCAAAGATGAGTTTTAGCGGTGGTTTATGGCGAATCGTAAACGAAGCCACAGGAAACAAAGAAGATACCGTTGTGACAAAATTTCTCAATGCATCAGAAAATTTAAAAAAATTAAAAGAAATTAAAGAAGCGAGCATTAAGAGCAGACAAAGCGAAACCTTCTGGCCCGCTTGGAGCCAACAAATAGATAAATTCCTAGAAAAACAGATCGATCAACTATCACAGGCCAGCAGTTTTGCGGAAGTATTAAGTATATTGGATATTAAACCTGAGGAAGTACCTTCCGCTTTAGAAAAGACAGTCGGCATTATGGGAGCAGTATCACAAGAAGCAAATACTGAAATATATTGCTTACGATTAGCTCGTGAAGCTATCGCAGCTGCAAAACATGGCTTTTATGACATTTCAAGCGAAGCACAAGAAAGAGCGCGCCCCAGAAACAACTGACTTGAATCATGTCGAATGGCTTCCGGCAACGGAAGCCATCTTGTCGATTACTTACTTTTTTTCATCGTAGTCATGCGTGTGCCCTTCTCTTCATCCTCCGACTCATCATCCGTTGCAGCATCATTTGTCGCTGTGCTATCTGCTACTTCAACGATTTTTGGGCCTTGCATATTGCGAGCTTTCTTATTCGGACCGCGCAGCGCACCAGAAACAAACATGCCGAGGGTACTTAAAGACACGGCAATGGTTGATTTCGGACTCTCTGTATCTTTGGTAGCGGCTGCATTAATAAATAATGCTGCTGCAACAAAACCCATTACAATAAATGACAAAGTATAAAACAAATAGAGTGAGTGGCTGATGGAAAAATTACGCCAATCTTTAATAGCTTCAACTGTCTCATGAATCAATACAATTAATGCCAGCGTTGCACCAACGGCTTGAATAATACCCAATACATATAAGCCATCTTCTTCATCAATGTTACGAGTTGCGGTTAAACCTGCAGCCCCAAATATTGAAGCATTGCTTAACGCTCCAGCCACCACATAAGCCTTATGCGGAGATAATTTAACAACATCACCTTTTTTACCTTCAGTTACCTTCCTTTGCATAATGAATCTCCTTGTTAAACAAATTTATTTAGCAAATTCAATTACCGTGGCTAAACGTTCTAATGTACGTTCACGTCCTGCGAGCACCAGTGTGATATCAAGTGGTGGTGATACTGTACCACCGGTTAAAGCAACTCGCACAGGTTGCGCCAATTTCCCTAATTTTAAGCCGTGTTGCTCAGCGGTACTGACTAATACAGCATGTACAGTTTATTTTTCCCAAGATGGCAAATTTTGCAATTGTTCACGCAATACAGTCAAGGCAGGTGCAATCTCTGCGTTGAAATGGCTACGCGCCGCTTAATCATACGTGACATTTTCATACAAAAAGCGACTACGCAGCGCCATCTCGTGCAATGTTTTGCAACGTTCTGCTTGGGCTTTTACAACCTCTGCCAACGCGGGCCCATGATTCGTATCAATATTAAGTTTTTGCATATGCCATGCCAATTCTTTCGCGACATGCTCAGGATCGCTGGTCTTCAAATAATGCTGATTAAGCCACAATAATTTTTCATTGTTAAATGCTGCCGCTGCGCGATTGATGTCACTAATTTCAAAATACTCAATTAATTCTGGAATAGAAAAAATTTCCTGATCACCATGCGACCAACCGAGACGTACCAAGTAATTCAATAAAGCTTCCGGTAAAAAACCTTCCTCACGATATTGCAAGACGCTGACGGCGCCATGACGTTTGGAAAGTCGCTTACCATCCGTCCCTAAAATCATGGGCACGTGCGCGTAAAGTGGTGGCGTGGCGCCCAGTGCGCGTAAAATATTAATTTGTCGTGGCGTATTATTGATATGATCGTCACCGCGAATGACATGAGTAATGTTCATGTCCCAATCGTCCACTACTACCGTGAAATTATAGGTTGGCGTACCATCGCTGCGCGCGATGATCAAATCATCTAATTCTGTATTGGCAAAGCTTAATTTTCCGCGAATCAAATCATCAAATTCGACAATGCCTGTTTCTGGATTTTTAAAACGCACGACATAACTGCCATCTTGTGCTTCAGTCAAATGACGGCAGCGACCGTCGTAGCGAGGTTTTTCTTTATTCGTCATTTGCTCTTCGCGTAATTGTTCCAGACGTTCTTTAGAACAATAACAACGATAAGCTGTACCAGCCGCCAACATTTGCTCGATTACTTCTTTGTAACGGTCAAAACGTTTGGTTTGATAAAACGGACCTTCATCATAATCAAGATTCAACCATTGCATGCCATCTAAAATGGCTTGCACCGATTCAGGCGTCGAGCGTTCGAGATCCGTATCCTCAATACGCAGAATAAACGTCCCCTTGGTTTTGCGCGCGTAAAGCCAGCAATACAATGCCGTGCGTGCACCGCCTATGTGTAAGTATCCTGTGGGACTCGGGGCAAATCGTGTGCGAATGTTGCTCATGGTGAATTTTTAGCCTATTTATGAATTCTATGTGGCCGCTATTGTAACAGCGGCTGTTTTAAAACCGAATATGCATGGATAGATAAATCAAGTAAAATGACGTTTTGATTGGGCGGAGCGTATTAAATGCAGCAAATTTCTAACCAAGCCATCTTGATTTTCTTTATCGCCCTGGGCATTTTATTGGTTTACCTGCTTGCACCCATCCTCACTCCCTTTCTGCTCGGCGCCCTCCTTGCTTATCTTTGCGACCCGCTGGTGAAACGTTTGGAAAAGAAAGGCATTCCGCATTTGTTAAGCGTCGTCATTGTTTTTTCGTTACTGATTACCGTTGTGCTCCTCATTGTTTTGACTTTGATTCCGTTGGTGCGCACACAAATTGTTATGCTGATTGATGTAGTGCCGCAAATTGTTGTCTGGATACAAGATAACATCATGCCGTGGCTACGTGAAATGATGAATCCTGCTACCATCAAAACTGCCATGAGCAGCGCTTTAACGAAAGCGGATACGGTTGTCACAACCGTTGTTGCTTCAGGTTATATGGTAGCTGAATGGATAGTGAATCTAATTCTGACACCTGTCGTCACCTTTTATTTGCTACGTGACTGGGACAAAGTTTGTCTAAATTGCGCGTCTATTTGGCCAAAATTCGCACGTCCAACACTCGATTATCTGATCAAGCAAAGCGATGAGGTATTAAGCGCATTTTTTCGTGGTCAATTATTAGTAATGACATCACTCTGCATTATATACGGCATTGGTTTAACGATGACGGGTCTCAAAGTAGGTTTAATGATTGGCTTGATCGGCGGCTTACTCAGTATTGTTCCTTATCTTGGCTCTTTCTTTGTCGTGATTGCCTCCACCATCACTGGCTTGGTGCAATTCCATGATTGGCATAATTTGCTCTGGATATGGTTAGTCTTTTTAATTGGCCAGGCCATAGAAAGCTATATTTTGACGCCGTATCTCGTCGGGGAACGAATTGGTTTGCATCCTGTCGTGGTCATTTTTGCCATCCTGGCAGGCGGCGCATTATTCGGCTTTTTTGGGGTATTACTCGCCCTTCCAGTCGCAGCTGTGCTTAAAGTATTTGGCATGTACGTTAAAAAACATGGCTTTACCTTGCTACCGCAAAAAGCTTAGCTTAGTGACCGTTGTGCAAAAATAAGGCATAATACACCCCATAATACAAAAATTATGAGGGTGGTATCATGGCTATGTCTCGTTTTGATAAAAAACGAATCATCGAGTTTATCCGAAATAATCATTTAAAGATTAAAGTAACGCAGGGTTGGCACAATTATTCCGGCTTTGTGCAGAATAAAGAAGCCCTCGTTTTTGATGTTGAAGATTTGCATTCTTTACAAACCTTCACTGCTTTCATCGATGAGTTAAATGCGCAAAAACCAGCGGCTAAAAGAATTCTAATTCGTCCAGCTGCAGGCGGTTCGCACAAATATAATCAATCCTATTCTGTGCACGGCGTTGCTGATGCGCACGGCATTATTCGTTTAACCGGTAAAGAATTCAAAGAAATCAAATCCGTTGATGCTGAACGCAAAAGCATTGTCGTGGGTGGAGCGATTCAGATCGGTGATTTAAATAAGCAACTTTTCGATCAACACAACTTAACCTTACCCACTTCGAGTTTAAATCCGTATATTTCGTTAATTGGTTTAATCACGCACAGTGGTATTGGTACGGGAAAAGATCAACCCGCCATGCCCGGATTAGTCATCGCGATGGATATATTATTAACAAACGGCAAAATTGTTAGGATTGATAATAATCATACTGATTTTGAAACGATTCGTGCTGCTTCATTAGGTTTATTCGGCATTGTATTAAACGTCGAAATTCAATGCATCGAAGCAAAAAAATTAGAATGTAAAATGCGTGCCACCAGCCTGACTGACTTATTTGAAGAAATTAAAAATGGTTTGCTTGAGCGCGACCCGTACGTCAGCATCTTAATTATGCCGCAGTATCACCCAGATGAATTGACGAATCCAACTTATAAAAACGTCTGCATCTACACGTGGCGTCCTGTTGCGATAGACACACCCGATTCAAATGCACGCACGGCATTCACACATTTGAGACAAGAAACCGAAACGATTATTTATGATTTCTTAAGCGTGGGCGATTTCTTATGCCTATATCCTCAGTTTATTCCATTTGTGATGCGTAACGTAATCTCGCCAATGGCAGTTGGCTCGACTTCCAGCTCATCTGTATCACGTTGGTATGATTCTGTTCATCATCAAACCGGTTATCCACATTTAATCGAAGACACTGGCCTCTTGTTCCCAACTCAACGAAATGGCAGTGAAGTGATTGAAGCAATTAAGCTGGTTTTTACGAATCTTCAAGAATCGGCCCAACAACGTGAATACCCCATTATGGTGGGTATGTATGTGCGTTATTTACAAGGTACCAATGGCGGTCTCTCCATTTCTGCCTGCCCAGACGGCCAGCGTACTTGCTCGTTTGATATGGTGACCCATAATGATATTCCTGGACATGCACCATTCCAAGCGAAAACCGTCAAAACTTTTATGGAGGTGTTTGGTGCAAAACCTCATTTTGGTAAATTTTTACCGCCAGGCTACCAAATTGTTTGTCCCGTGTTTACCAAAGCGGTGTTCGATTGGTACAAAGCAAACGGTCTCGACATTACTCGTAGCATGTTAATTACCGAGCATTTTTGTCAATTGCTGAATCTGCCTTTTTCACCGGAAAAAAAGCCGTCCGAAGCGCAATTATTGCAATTTTTCCAAGCGGCGCAAGATGCAGGCGTTACGACAGCTATGAGAAAAGACGAACGGCAACAACGTTATAAAGCAGCGTTATAAAATCTGCCATGCCGCCTGCTGCCAGTTATTGTTTTGATAACTAATGGCGTAGCAGGCAGTGATGGGTTGCTGGTTGAGCTGCAGAAAAAATAAAGTATGCGCAGCAGCAACATCCTGACTTTTCCATAAAGCCGCAGCCGTGGTTGAATAAGCAGAAGCGACAAGCATTCCTTTTGCAGACACGTGTTCGAGACCTTGCATCGACCAGCGCAGCGCAGTTGCAGCCAAGCATTCTTTAATCATTGTTTCTGTTATGCACTCACTCGTCTCTGATTTAAGCCAGATTAAAAAACGCAAATGCAGGGTCCAATCACGTGATAATTCACGGGTCTCAGCCCAAGCCAAAAAATCTTCAACAACCATAGACGAAAGCTGCTGGGCAAGCGCAGGCAACGGTTGCAGCAACCTTGCTTCAATATTTTGTTTTGCTAACTTGTTTAGTTTAATGATTTCGCACTCGGTTTATATCAACGCACCAATTATCGTAGCTTGCACGTGCATCGCATTCGATAATCAACAGAGGATTGTTTTTATCAGGCAAATATTCCTTGATCAAAGATAATACGTCTTCGGCAATCGGTTGATCGTGTGTATCCAATAATAATTGGGATGTCTTATCGACACGAAAACCACCAACGTGAAAATAATCAGTTTGCTTGAGCAAACTTTCCCACGTTTTAAATGCACAGACTTGATTGCGTTCGGCAATATACGCATTGGAAAAATCAAATAACAAACCGCAACTTGATTCACGCATTAAATCAGCAAAAAAAACTGCCTGATCTTGCCCAGCAACGGTTAATGACGCGTGATTTTCAAAATATAATTTGGTATCGAGCAATGCTTGCCATTCATTAACGCGCTGGTAAATATGCGCACGGTCCCGATCGTAATGAAGTTCCGTAATCATTGGCAGCCATTGACCGCTGGCATTTGTAAACTGCACCAAGTGGTCTGATACATACTGAGGCTGTAACTCTCGTATCCACGGCTTTAAATGCATCGCCAGTGTTTGCAATTCGCTGGGTGATTTCTCTAGGAAGCGTGAGGCTACTATATGCAATACAATGGGCACATCAAGCAAGGCAGCCTTGATTTTATCCGTGGGTAAATGCGCGAAATTATCAACCATCATTTCACAACAGCTCACCCACCCCTCACGAATCAATGCTTGAATAATGCGTAATGAAGTGGGTGAAATCCAGTTGACGCCAATGCGCATGCTGAGCCTGGCAACTACTCTTTAAACTGCACAATATGACAGCAGTTGTTATACGCTTCGCAAGTTAATTCAACTTCTTCGAGTTTAACGAAATTTTCTTCCGAGACAACGACAAGGGTATTGTTTTCAATCATCATTATTTTCTCCTTTAATGAGCGGCGCTAGTGTAGTGCAATTGTGATGGGAAAACAAATTGACCTTTTCGATCAACACTTCTAGAATTGCGTTTTTATAGGGCGATTAGCTCAGCGGGAGAGCACTACCTTCACACGGTAGGGGTCGGTGGTTCGAAACCACTATCGCCCAAACGAGGCAATCATGACAACTTCGATTTGGGATATTATCGCCGGCACGCCATGGTGGGTTTTTGCTTTGCTCGCCTATCTTGTACGCATTGGTTATGAAGCTTCGAAACCGAGCTTTGTTGATTTTAAAAAATTACTCCTTCTTCCTGCTTTCCTTATTACTTTGTCTGCCGCTGGTATTTACACCATAGCACGTGGCGCACCGATCGATTTATTAGCTACCCTTGCTGCCATGATGGTTGGCGCACCACTCGGATGGCTGCATTATAAAATACTAAAAATTAAAGCTGTGCCTAACAAAAAACAATTGTATATGCCGGGAACCTGGAGCGTACTTGTTATTATTCCCAGTGTTTTTTCCGTAAAATATTAATCCGGTTAACCAATGAACTGGAATCCC
>CAYUYG010000073.1:0-7485 GCA_964449125.1 uncultured Coxiellaceae bacterium
CGGCTCACCAGAACAATTAAGTAGTAAGTCGTAGGTTGGGCTGAGTGTACGAAGCCCAACAAGGTGTAACAAAAAATGATTCTGCTTTTTTCACGTTGGGCTGTGCGCAGAACGCTTAGCCCAACCTACAAGTTGTGCGCACGTCGCGCTCATTCTTCCGGCTCACCAGAACAATTAAGTAGTAAGTCGTAGGTTGGGCTGAGTGTACGAAGCTCAACAAGGTGTAACAAAAAATGATTCTGCTTTTTTCACGTTGGGCTGCGCGCAGAGGGCTTAGCCCAACCTACAAGTTGTGCGTACGTCGCGCTAATCCTTTCCGACTCGCCAGAACAATTAAGTAGCAAGTCGTAGGTGAGCTGAGTGTACGATGCCCAACAAGGTGTAACAAAAAATGATTCTGCTTTTTTCACGTTGGGCTGCGCGCAGAGGGCTTAGCCCAACCTCCTACACTCAGTTCGGAGCAGTATTTCAATAATTGAATTACTGAATTTGATCGAGTATATTAAATATTCGTATAGTTTTTACGTTAAAAATAAGTAATTGGGTAAATAAATCTCGCAATGCTCTGCTATAATATAATTACGTAGATTAGCAGCCGGTGAAAATTTTATGAAAAAAATTATTTTATTCAATACAATGCTTATGTTACTGTTTTTTTCATCCTACATTATTGCCGCAGATAGCTCAGGAATTGTTCCTTATGGCGGAATCAAATCAGCTACTAAATATACGCTCGCAACGGGCAAGTACAACTTAGGTTGTGACATTACTGGCCCCTATGAATGCTCCCATAAAGCTAGCGATAGTGTTTGTCCAAGCGGCTTTAACCCTACTATCAATGTAGCACCCATTGGTTCTGCAAATGAAGGTTCTGGTAAATATGCCCGTGGTTATCGGATTAAGTTACAATCAATCCGCACTGTTACCGATGCTTCTTGTCCTAATAGTTGCTATTACTTAGATTTTACAGAAGCTAAAATGGATATCGATCAAGATCCAGATGTCGGTATTACTATTAATTACACCCTATATTGCGAACCTAATTAAAGCCAATTTAAGTATCCCATTCAGTTTCTTTCACGTTGGGCTGAGCACAGAGTGCTTAGCCCAACCTACTACTTGTAGTTTGTATTATTTAGGATTTTGTAATGCAAAAATACCTCATTAAAACAAAAAGACTTGGTCTTCGCCTCCTCGAGGAAGGAGATATTGAATTATTAAGCAAATTAGAAAGTGACCCCAAAGTTAGATCTTATTTTCATCCCATCGACGTCCAAACGCGTGAGGAAATTGAATCTAAATTAGGTAAATTTGTTTTGTCGTATGAAGAAGAGAGGCTGCCTTGGTTTGTAATTTTTGAACTTGACTCAAATGAATATGTAGGCCGAATTGGATTCTGGCAGTATAAAACCGGCGAACTTGAATTTGGTTTTGCTTTACATAAAGATTTTTGGGGGCAAGGATTTGGTACGGAAGCAGTGTCAGCCACACTCATGTGGGCTAAAGAAAATATTGATAATAGTGATATCATCGCAGTTGTAACAATGAATAATGTTGCCTCTTCTCGTGTTTTGGAGAAATGCGGCATGCAGGTTTATAAAATTGACCTTGATCAAGGAGAAGAATGCCGTTTCTATCGACTGATGAATCGCTAGCAAGTCGTAGATTGGGCTCAGTTTACGAAGCTCACGAATTACTTCCAAGTAACTTGTAATTCAGGCAAATCAATTAAATCATTCCTGACATATACCAACGTATCAGTCACTTCTCCGCTAATGGGTTTAATTCGATTGGCTTTCATTTGCGATTCAAATTTATAACCCAATCGTTCAGGAATTTTCTTGCTGCGTTCATTATCAACATCGCAAGTAATTGCCAGACGCCGAACTTTCATAGCATTAAATGCGTATTGTGTAAGCGCATTGATAGCTTCGGTTATATAACCCTGACCTGAGTATTTTTTTCTGACCCAATATCCGGTTTCAGCGCACGGTACATCCCAGTCAATTCCATGAAAACCGGTCGCACCAATAAATTCGTTGGTCTGTTTATCTAAAATAAATAACATTAATTCGGGATCGGATCTTTTTTTGAAGATCCAATTCTGTGCTTCCCGTTTAACGACCGCTTCTGACTCTTCAAGAGATGGTTTTTCCTTTGCCCAAAGCATGTATTTATTCAACAATTCAAAGCTTTCTAAAATAGCTGCGTTTAATATTTTTCCTTCATTTGCTCGTGGTGGTCGCAATAAAAGTCGGGGTGTTTCAATATGAGTGGGTAAAGTAATTTGTTGATAATCATTTAAAGAAATGGGTTTCGTGAAAAATAATACTAGATCGTCGTCAACTGGGACTTGATTGCCATATTTAAGCGAATCGCATTTGTAATGGAGTCCATGGCCGTCGGGGATATACCCAAGATGAACATATAAACGCTGCGCATTGCCATAATCCGCAGTCATGCCAACTCCTAATCCTATATTTTTATAGCCACGTTCTTTTGCCTGCCTTTCGCAGATATTAATAAGTGCTGTCCCCACACCGTAATTTCTATAAGTTGGAAGAACGTTTAAATCAGAAATTTCTGGGATGTTTTGTTGAGAAAATGGAGCATATTCTGATTTCCATTTGATAGTTACATAAGCACAAAATTTCCCATTCGCTTTTGCAATAATGACCGATCGTGCATCGGTTGATTGTTCTTTAAAATAAGTCTCATAAATACTTATTGGCTTGTGCCAGCCAATGTTTTTAAAAGCTGAAACAATATCGCCAAAATCATTTTCTTCTAATGAATGAAAGCTTATCTTTGTCATAGTGAAATACTCATTACTTCAACACGATGGCCTACAGCCGATCTTCACTCCTGGGTTGCCAACCGTGCTTGCATACCAGTTCGTAATAGTTGGACCGTAAGTATAAAGTATCATGGCCAAACAATTTTGCTTGAGATTTTATTGCTTCAATTAGCCTGGTGCCGATTTTCTTGCCTCGAAATTACGTTGGGCTGTGCACAGAGCGCTTAGCCCAACCTACAAGCTACTATTCATAGAATGCTTAGCTGCGCTCAGCTGCATTCGCGGTAGAAACGATGTTTGTCACCAGTGGCGCGAAAAGTTCTTTCGATGAAAAGTTATGACCAAGGCCAGGGATAATACAAAGAGTCGAATTGGCAATGGCTTGGTGTGCTGCCTGACCGTGTTCAAGTGGAAAAATAGGATCTTCATCACCGTGTATAATATGAGTAAGCGCGGTAATCTTGCTAGGTGCGGCTGCGTGAAAATCGAATGAAGCCATCATGGCTCTAAAATGATTGTTGGGGCTTTCAGGATTTTTCATTCGCTCAAAATTCAATATCGCCATTCCACGACAAAGCGTTTCATCAACTGGAATGCTGCCACTATTTAATTTGGTTGTCTCAATAAAAAACTGTATTTTTTCTTCTAAAGACAAAGATGGCATTGTCTGAAGTTTTTTTGCAGCTTCGATCACCCTTGGTAAAGGAGTAGGTAAGGTATGATTTGATGCGATGCCTTGCATAGCATCAAACGCAGGTCGAAAGTCGACGCTGGTTGCGAGTAGGGTAAGCGACCGAACACGTTTAGGATAATGTGCGCCTAATATCATCGCAACCGCTCCACCCATGGATACACCCACAATATGAGCTTGTTGAAGTTGATAATGATCCAGTATATGTACTGCATCAGTCGCCATATCTAACAAGGTATAAGGATTAGCATCAAAATCAATTGAACTTGAAAAACCCGTATCGCGATTATCATAACGAATAACAAAATAACCTTGCTCAGCAAGGGTTTGACAAAAAGCGGTCAGCCAGAGAATGCCTTGCCCTCCCGCACCCATAATTAAAAGGATGGGTGAATTGTCGCGATTGCCAAAGCTTTCAGTCCAAAGCTCAAGGCCGCTAGCATAAATCATTGTTTCTTTACATATAATATCGTGGGTGGTTTGCATTGTGAGTTGACCAATAGAATTTATATTAGGGAAAAAATTATACACTTCCATTGCGGAGATTCAATACGTAGCGTGCTGGGTTGAAATTCAATAACTTAAAGACAAATGACGAGTTTGCTTCTTAGCTTGGGCTGCGCACAGAAGGCTTAGCGCAACCTACGAATCACTGATCTCGGTAAATTAATTGTGAATGGCGAATTTGTTTCCAATGTTGGGCTGCGCATAAAATGCTTAGCCCAACCTACGAGTCACTGCGCCCCACGCTTAGCTTAACCTTCACTTACAAAACTATTGTATTATTTAATGATTCATTGCTATTTTTGTTATTAATCGATTGAGCATTCATCTTGAGGGTATATAACATGACCAAGCGCGCTTTAAGAATAGCTTTTAAACGATGACAAAGCGTAACAAAGACAAAGTTTATGAATCCTATGACGAAATCGTGCATTGGTTTGATGATGCACGTTCTAAAAACCTCATGGAATCGGAGTATTTAAATTTAATCATCAATGCCGTTCCTGGTGGGGGTTCAGTGCTAGACTTGGGTTGCGGAACCGGGGAGCCTATTGCGAAATTTTTTATTGATAAAGGTTTTAAGGTCACGGGGGTTGACGGTAGCAAGAACATGATCGAGCTATGTAAAAAGCGTTTCCCCAATGAGCAATGGCTCATATCAGATATGCGTACGATTAACCTTCATCAGCAATTTGATGTCATTTTAGCTTGGCATAGTTTTTTTCATCTTGATCAAGCAAGTCAGCGGAAAATGTTTAAAACCTTTGAAACACATCTTAAGCCAGGCGGAGTCTTAGCTTTTACTTCTGGCGAAGAAGAGAGCGAAGTATGGGGTGATAATGGTGGGCAGCCGCTTTACCATGCTTCTTTATCTACCAAAGAATATGAAGCTCTTCTTGGCGCATTGTCCTTCAACGTGTTAATTCATAAAGTACGTGATCCACAGTGCGGTGAAGCGACTGTCTGGGTCGCGCAGAAAGTTTGAGAAAGCCGTAGATTAAGTTTCGCACAAAAAACGTTTAGCTCATCTACGGTGCGGTTTTATGATGATATTTCTCGTAAACTTGATCGTTGGTTGCCGCTAATATCAAAATTTTCTGGGGATAGCCACCGTTGAAATCGTTTTTTAATTTCGTGCCATTCACTGTCAATGATAGAAAACCAAGCAGTATCGCGATTGCAAGTTTTAAAAACATTGCTTTGTCTGAAGATGCCTTCAAATTTAAACCCTAAACGTAAAGCAGCATTACGCGAATCTTGCTTTAACGAATTACACTTCCATTCATAACGACGATAACCTAGTTCTTCAAATACATAACGCATCATCAAATACATGGCTTCTGTTGCCGCCGGCGTTCTTTTTAATAATTTTGAATAGTGAAGATGGCCCACTTCAATAACGCCGTGTTCTGGGTTAATTCGTAAAAAACCAGCTATGCCAATCGGCACTAAGCTTTTGGGATCTGTGACAGCATATAAGAGCGTATCATGTTCTGAGATAGTTTTTTTTAGCCATTCCTGAAATTCCATGCCATCCTTAAAAGGGCCGTAAGGAAGGTAAGTCCAGGACTCGCCTTTATTATCCAATAACAAAGATTCAAATAATTGGGCAGCATGCTTATCTATATCGAGAGGCTCCAAAATACAATGGGTACCTTGTATGGCATTTTTCATTGGCGTATTAGCTCGTTGCCAATTTCGTATTTGGCAACCTACTATCTGGTTAAATTCATTCGTTTCATTCATGACGATCGTCTCACAAAAATCAATATACGCTTAACGTTGCAATAATCAGGTAACGTATATTCGCATACACTGCCTAGCCCAATCTATCCTAACGGTGTAAAAAAATTTTTTAGTGCAAAATGGGGTAGTACCGAGGTACCGGTACAAAAATTTTTGCGCATAGAAAAAGAGGGGTCTAGCACTAATTAGGTCATCATCATGTAGTCTTGATCGTTTCATCAAGACTACATCGTACTAAGTAGGCAACATACAAGCCATTCACGGTATTATTGATATTGTTGCAGTTGTTGCTGTTGCTTTTTTTGATACATTTGCTGATTTTGCATGGGTTGGTTTTGTTGATTTTGACGGAATTGTTTTGCCCGTTGTTGGTCGCGTTGTTGTTGCTGCATATTATTTTGCATTTGAAATTGCCCAGCGCCGGGTGAAATGGCAAAGCTTGGCAATGCGGATAAGGCCAAAATAATGGTGCTTAATAGCATGATAATGTTTTTTAACATAAATTAATCCTCTGCTATGGATAAAGAAGCTAATCCTTATTCTATTATAGTCTTATTAAGCTTCATTTTGTGTCTCCAGAGCAGGCATTTTTGGTCAGCTTAAGCTGCTTTTTAAGTTGCGTGCATGACATGCTAATATGCTGATCTGTCACTTTTGAATGCTAGGTCTGAAATGAAAAACTCTGTTGCAAAAGCCATGGTCTTGCTCACGGTTATTTTTATGGATTTACTGACCGGGATGGAGTTCGATCTTTTTGTACCCAGTTTTCCGCAATTACAAAGCCAATTTGGTTTATCACCTTCTTGGGTGGAAGCTTTACTGTCGTTCAATTTTGCGGGTTATTGTTTGAGCTTGTTTTTTGTTGGAGGACTCGCTGATCGTTATGGGCGCAAACCTATCATTTTGATCGGGCTCCTCATTTTTACGATGGGTAGTCTTCTTTGTTTGTGTACAGGATCCTATTTTTTTCTTCTTGCAGGTCGATTTTTGCAAGGAGCAGGGGTTGCCGCGCCAGCAATTCTCAGTTTTTTAATTATTGCAGACGCTTATTCATTGAAAGAGCAAAGGTTCTTAATGGCTATGCTAAATGGATCACTGAATATTGCAGCCGCCATTGCGCCTGTCATTGGCAGTTATTTAACGCTGTATTTCAATTGGCAAGGTAATTTCATCGCATTGTTAATTTTGGGATTGATTGCTTTGGCGATGACCATTCTGTTTATTCCGAAATACGCATTACCGCAGCATAAAGATGTGCTCTCACTGCGTGGCTACCTACCTATCTTCAAATCCAAACAATTGATGTTTTTAATTATCACAATTCTGTTTATGTTCATTCCCTATTGGATATTTGTGGGCATGTCACCTTTGCTATACATGAAAGATTTAGGCATTAGCCTCTCGCATTTTGGCTATTATCAAGGTATTCTGGCGCTCGTTTTTGCCTTTGGTAGTTTAGGATATGGCCTGATTATCAAGCACTATGATTATAGTGAAAAGAAAATGCTATATCTTGCCACGCAAATTTTAGCGATAAGTTTTTTGGTGATGATGTACGTGACGTTTTTTAGCCGTTCTAGCCCATTACTCATTACACTATCCATGTTAGTGTTTGTAATAGCGCAAATCATTCCCAGTACGTTACTTTATCCATTGTGCGTAAATTATATGCCGCATGCTAAGGGTCGAGTATCGGCTATTATCCAAGGTGGCCGCAACTAGTACAAGTCCGTCTTTACTTTGTGAA
>CAYUYG010000074.1:0-7456 GCA_964449125.1 uncultured Coxiellaceae bacterium
CAATCTTGTTTAATAAAATCCCTAAATATAAGGCTTGATCACCACAATCACCTATTCTATTTTCAAACATAAGCTTAAGTAGCTTCTGATAATCACCCTCGCGCGACAACTTTTGGAGTGATAGATAAGCCTGTTTTTCGGAATCACCCATTGTCTTATATTGACCTAGCTCACCTCGATCTATCTTAAACAGAGAGCCGCTGTGGGAGTAATCAATTTGCCGTGTCACGAATGATAAAAATTCAGAAAGCAATAATAAACACGTTTCTTTTATTTTTGGATCTTTGGTTTGCTGCTCTTTAGTTTCGCTTTCTTTTTTATCGCCTGGCAGTAAAGTTAATAGCAGCTCCGCATAACTTGATGCTCGCTGGGGTTCAGCAGTTGATGCAGATACTTTTATTTTTTTGGGCGGTCTTTGCATGATTAGTCCTTGAAAACGCTAGCCTGTTCTATCCACACAACAGGCTATCGCGAGTGAATATTCCATAAAAATCGTGTTACGCGCCAACTTTCACGAATGCTGAACGTGTGGAAATATCCGCATCAAATTTTCTCAAGGCGGTTTCATGTAACGATTGCGCAAACACCTTCGGATCAATTCGCCTTTCAGCAAATGCTTTGGCAATCTTGGGTGAATTGGCGGGTACTGGTGGCACTTCCATTACGAGCGGTTCTTCATCGACATCCATACAATCTACAAACTCCGATTCCAAAGCGACTTCGGCCACTGATAGAAGTGGTAATGGGACCAGTTCAAATTCAGCTTCCAAAGCTAATTCTTCAGCAGCTTCCTTAGCAAGTTGCTTATCAATCTCCAATTCAGCCTGCCGTTTTAATTCTTCTTTACGATCTAACTCATCAAGATAATTTAACTTAAGCTTATTTTCTGCATAGCCATATTCTTTAATGCGAGCAAGATAACCTTCTTGATGAAATTGCTCAGCCTTTCTTTTTGTATCTTCTAAACGTGCATTATTAATTGCTGGCAATTGTTTTACTAAATTGAGCGCCAATGTTTTTTCTATTTCTGAAAAAGATCGGCCAATTTGTTCTTTGGATATTTTTTTGGGAGTAGGTTTCTCTATCGCGATATGTTGCAGAATTTTCTTATCTTTTTCTTCTTCTTTTTTAGCAAGACGCCCCATCATTAGACCCTCTATAGCACTGCAGGCATCTTTTTTAACATCCGTTAGTTTGTGTATTTCTGGCGGAGTATACGATTTTTTAGGAGGCATTCTATTTGAAAGGACATCGCCCAATAAATTGCTATTAAACTTTTTTCGTTCGGGTGAAAATTGGGCAATGGGAGTTAATTGTTTTTTCTCCTCCTCTTCTTTTTGTTTTTTTTCTACCTGCTCTGCTAAAAACTGTTCTATAACAGTATTCGATACTTTGGTGATGGCTCTAGCGGATTCAGCTTTTTTCTTATCTTCTAGGCGCCCCTTACATTCATGTATTTTATACGCTCTATCAAAAAGGCCGTCTTTAACCAACTTACCCTGATGTTCAATTTCATCTATTGATAAGTTATCTTGTGGTGAAAATTGTTTTATCACACCATTCCATGCAACTGTCAGTTCGGTAATAACAAGTGTATTAATTGATTTTGATTTCCAAGTGCCCTTACTTAACACTTGAGCTAAATTTTTCATAATCTGGCTCAGCGCCATATTCTTTTCATCACCCGTTTCCATTTCTAAATATTTTTGTAACGCTTCGATAATGGGGATCAATTCACTGCCACGATGTTTAAGAAAATTATAGGAATTATTATAATCATCTTTTGCTTTATTCAAAGCTACCAAAACTAAATCAGGGTAAGCTTGGATAAAATCAACAAGATTAGCGGCATTTTCTGCAATAGCTGACTTTAATAGAAATTGAGTTCGGTTGTCCAAGGTGCGCTCCTTGCGTAAATTTTTTTAGTCTGGAAATTTCATTATGCGGTCACTGCTCACAATTGCTATTGGGATTTTCCCTATTTACAAGCGTTTTCTTAAGGTTTTCTTAAGTGGGCATTGCAATCTGTTGTTAGAATGCACGCATCGACACGAGCGTAACATGAACAAAGCTGACTGAAAATAGTTTGTTCGGTGGGTAAGCGGGAGAAGAGAATCCTGAGTGCGACATTCGCACCCAGGATGTTGAACATTATGTTTTTACTTTTAGGACAACGCGATAAATCCAAGCACACATAATCAGTGTTACAAAAATACTGAGGATACCTGCGAATGACATTAAATGTTCTGGCATAATACGCAATGCATCAGAACTTTCTTTGATGGCGAATGGAATGGCCAATGCAACACCCATCAAGGATGCGCCTGCAACAATACCGCACGCTAACAACAAACCACGATGACGATGCGAATTCACTTTCACTTCATCTTCTGATCTGCCGCGATGATAGATTCGATTCAGACGTAATTGAATGATGTACGCGAGCACACCACCAATGACCACTGGCACCGAACTATCAAGTGGCAAGTAAATACCTAAACCAACCGCGAGCACTGGCAAGCGTGTACCAAACCGTTTTTTTAAAATCTCGTCAATCACAACACACACAACAGCAATCAATGCGCCTGTACCAATCATCGACCATTCGAGTTGATGACTGAACGCACCCTTGGCAACAGTCGCCATTAAACCTGCTTGTGGAGCAGCAAGCATTTGTGCCGGATTCATGCCTGGACGTGGAAATACACCCCCAATGCCGTATGCGTTATACAGTAATTGCAAAATTGGTGGAATAACAAATGCGGAAACGACAACACCTAAAATTAACATCACTTGTTGTTTCCAAGGTGTTGCACCGACAATTTGACCGACTTTTAAATCTTGCATGGTGTCATTTGAAATCGACAAGGCCGCGCCGATTACGACGAGGCTGCCAATTGCAACGACGGTACCAATCATTTCTTTTGCATTTTCAGTGATGCCCGTGAAGCTAAAAAACGCCATAAAAATTAAACATAGAACTAATAAAGCAGACACTAATAATCCTGACACTGGACTATTGGTCGAGCCAATTAACCCGGCGAAATAAGCCATGATCGAACAAAACACAAATCCGCCGAATAAAATATAAAGCGTGCTAAAACCTGAAAGGAAAAAGCGTAAATTATTCGAAATATCAAATTCGCTCGGAATAATGGCATAAGAAATTAAAAAGAAAATTGGCACTAATAAAATCGCCGCGCCAATAAAAACATAATGAATAGGAATATCACGTTCAGTGCGCAAGGATTCGGCTTTTTTGCCCAAACGAATATCACGCAAGGAAGTAATCGAAGCAGCCATACTACTGATCACTGGCTTAAACAAGGTACATAAAGTCCATAAGCCACCCACCAGCATGGTGCCCACACCCATATAACGAATATGGTCGCGCCAAATAATCATCGCCATTTGGTTGGCACTCTCAGCATCCGGTATGCCGTATATCCAACTCAGCACGGGTACGCCTGCGAGCCACCCGATGAAGATACCCACCAGCAAACTCAGTGCAACATTAATACCGACAATATAACCTGCTGCAATCAAAGCAGGCGAGAGTCCCAAACCAAAACCAAATATAGTCGATTGGGTTTTGATCCAGTATTGAAAATTGTCAGTTAAAATTTGAAAACCGGATTGAAACAGAGCAATTAAACCGCCAACAAAACCACCGATCGTTAAAGAGCGCAAATCACCTTCTTCGCGGCTCGCACTGGCTTTTAAGACATTGCCAATCGCAACGGCTTCCGGGTAACGCAAAGTCTTGTCTTGCAATAAAGCGCGGCGTAAGGGAATGGTAAACAACACACCAAGACCGCCGCCCAATAAACCAGTAATGACTGTTTGCCAATAATTAAATCTGTCCCATACATGGAGAATAATGAGAGCGGGCAAAATAAATGCAATTCCAGCAGTCAAGGCTTCACCCACTGAGGCCATGATTTGCACCATCGTGTTTTCTAAAATATTGGAATTGCGAAAAAATCGTAGAATACCCATGGAAATAACAGCGGCGGGGATAGAAGCAGAAACCGTCGTTCCAACTTTTAAACCAAGATACGCATTCGCTGCCGCGAGTACGATTGTCAGGATAACGCCCAAAACCAGCACACGCAGGGTAATTTCTGGCAAGGAAACATTGGCAGGGATAATAGGCCCTTCGTTGTTCGTGCTTTTTTTATTTAACTCATTAACCATCAAGAAATTCCTCTCTTTCAATAGTTTAAAGAAAACACATGCTGTCCGGCATAGACAACTGAACACCGCCAGAAGTTTACTGAGTAGTAAAGCGGGGGAGTACAGACTATTGAGCTTATGGCCAGCATAGTAGTAGAAATGTTAATGTTTTATTTGTTAGAACTGTATGCATACCATTGATCCAATACAGCATGCAACTCTTTTAACCCAGTTCCTTTTAGAGCAGAGAAGCATTGCAACGTAACAGAATTAGACTGGCTCGTCAAAATCCCTTTTACCGTTTGCAAAACTTGGGCTGCTGCACCACGGCTAAGCTTATCGGACTTATTGAGTAAGATATGGACGGCTAAATCATTATGCTCACAATAGCTTAGTAATTGCTGATCAGATTCCTTCAATGGATGACGAATATCCATCACCAGCACCACGCCTTTTAAGCATTGGCGATCAGCAATATAATTATCGACCGTTTTTTGCCACTTAAGCTTGGCTGCCAACGGCACCTTAGCATAGCCGTAACCAGGCAAATCAACGAGCCTTCTTTCCTCATCCAGCACGAATACATTGAGAAGCTGGGTTCTTCCCGGGGTTTTACTGACGCGCGCTAATGCTTTACTCTTTGTGATACAATTCAACACACTCGACTTGCCTGCGTTGGAACGGCCTACCATGGCAACTTCAATGCCTTGATCTGGCGGCAATTGTTTAATATCCGCTGCGCTTAAAAGAAACTGTGCTTTCTGATAGGGTGACGACATAATACTTGGTCCTTCGTAATGGAACATCACATGATACTGAATTCTTTGAATCCCGCACAGCAAGAAGCTGTTTGCGCACCTATTGGTCATCAACTCATTTTAGCAGGCGCGGGCAGCGGTAAAACCCGCGTTCTGATTCATCGCATTGCCTGGCTCATTGAAGTAGAGAATTTATCGCCAACCAACTTGCTTGCTGTAACCTTTACCAATAAAGCCGCCAATGAAATGCGTTCGCGGATTGAAACTCTTTTGCGCCTGCCCGCCCGGACTATGTGGATAGGCACCTTTCACGGCTTATCACACCGCCTCTTACGCGCGCATTGGCAGGAAGCACAACTACCGCAAACTTTTCAAATTTTAGATTCGGACGATCAGTATCGCTTAATCCGGCGCGTTATTCACGCGCTTAATCTCGATGAAGACCGCTTTCCGCCGAAAGAAGCACAATGGTTTATAAACGCACAAAAAGAAGAGGGCCGCGAACCAAGCCAAGTTGATCCCCGCGATATTAATGGTCAAACCATGATTAAGATTTATCAGTCTTATCAAGAAACATGCCAGCGTGCAGGTGTCATTGATTTTGCTGACCTCCTTCTAAAAACCTACAAGCTTTTACAAAATAACGCTGAATTACGCAAACACTATCAAGCACGTTTCCGCTTTCTATTAGTCGATGAGTTTCAAGACACCAATACTATTCAGTATGCGTGGCTGAAAATGTTTCTAGGTGATGATAATGCCATTATGATTGTCGGTGACGATGATCAATCGATTTATGGCTGGCGCGGTGCACGTATTGAAAATATTCAGCGGTTTTCCAAGGATTTTCCTAGCGCGAAAGTCACGCGCTTGGAACAAAATTATCGATCCACAGGCACTATTCTAAAAGCTGCCAATGCATTAATTTCGCAAAACAGCAGCCGCCTTGGCAAAAATTTATGGACGGAAGGCCGAGACGGTGAACTTATCACCGTGTATGCGGGGTTTAATGAAACGGATGAAGCGTATTTTATCGCAAACCGGATTCGAGATTTACGCCAGAGTGATTACACACTTCGCGAAATAGCGGTGCTTTATCGCTCCAATGCCCAGTCTCGCGTCATTGAAGAAGCGCTTATGCAATTTGGTATTCCATATCGGGTCTACGGTGGTTTGCGTTATTTTGATCGCGCAGAAATTAGAGATGCATTGGCTTATTTACGCTTGCTTGCTAATCACTCCGATGATCCGGCATTTGAACGCATCATTAATACGCCGACACGTGGTATTGGCGATCGCACGGTCAGTGCGATTCGTGAACATGCCAAAACGGCTAATTTGACATTATGGGATGCGCTGCAGGCACTGCTTGCACAAGGTTTCTTTTCAGCACGCACTGCAAATGCGCTCAATGCCTTTGTCACCTTGATTAATGATATGACTGAAAAAACACTCGCACTGCAATTACATAAACAAGTTGAATGCGTATTGTTCAACAGCGGATTGATGGAACATTATCGCAAAGAGAAAGGTGAGAAAGGTTTAACTCGTTTAGAAAACTTGGAAGAATTAGTCAATGCGGCCCATCAGTTTGTGCAAGAAGGTACCCCCGATGATATGCCTGCACTGACAGCCTTTTTAGCGTATGCCGCGCTGGAATCAACCGGTGAACAAGCCGATGCCTATGATGATTGTGTGCAACTGATGACTTTGCATTCCGCAAAAGGACTCGAATTTCCCGTCGTATTTTTAGGCGGCTGTGAAGAAGAATTATTCCCGCATTATTTGTGCATGCATGATCCCAAGTCACTGGAAGAAGAACGACGACTTTGTTACGTTGGCATGACACGCGCAATGCGTAAACTTTATTTGACGTATGCAGAAGTGCGTCGCATGCATGGCAAAGAAGCTTATCATCGTCCCTCCCGCTTCTTGCATGAAATCCCGCCGGAATTAGTTAATGAAGTCCGATTCCGCACCAAAGTTTCGCGCCCACAAGCAACGGGTAGCAGCTATCAACCGACAGCGCAGGGTCGTTTTAGAATTGGTCAGGAAGTGCGCCATCGTATTTTTGGAGATGGCATCGTACTGGATTGTGAGGGTGATGGTGAAGATATGAAGGTGAAAGTGCGCTTTGCCAAAGTGGGCACAAAACAATTAATCGCCAGTTATTTGACACCCGTGTAAATCTTTTTTGAACTTATATCAAAGGTGATGATGACGATGAAGGCCTATTATCGTCATCGCCTTCTTCCTCTTCCAGATTTTGAGAGTGTTCCCTTTCTTCTTCCTCATCTTCTCCCCGCGCAAAATGAGCGGTTTGATTATACATAGAAGTAGAGGCGCTCGTATTCACACCAAAAAAGGAATAGATTTCACGCAAATTTTGAGTTGTTTTGCTGTCAATTCAATAAGTTATTGGTTTAGATGAATTTCTGGTAACTTCTTTTTATTAATCGCCAAAAGCTGCGGTTTCATATTTCCCATAAATTTGCGAAAATCCTGTGCTAGCTCTCCTTACT
>CAYUYG010000075.1:0-4635 GCA_964449125.1 uncultured Coxiellaceae bacterium
TTTCTTTCATTTCGATTTCAGAAGCAGCGCCCACTTTGATGACAGCTACACCGCCAGCCAATTTCGCAACACGTTCTTGCAATTTTTCACGATCGTAGTCAGACGAAGTGTCTTCAACACGTGCTCTTAATTGGGCAACACGTTCTTGAATGTCTTTCTTGTCGCCTGAACCGTCGATGATGGTGGTGTTATCTTTGGTAACGGTAATGCGTTTAGCGGAACCTAAATCTGCCAAGGTGGTGGATTCAAGTGTGCGACCAATTTCTTCAGAGATAACTTGTGCTTTGGTCAACACAGCAATGTCTTGCAACATTTCTTTACGGCGATCACCAAATCCAGGTGCTTTCACAGCGCAAACACGCACGATACCACGCATATGGTTAACAACTAAAGTTGCTAATGCTTCACCTTCAACGTCTTCAGCAATGATTAACAATGCACGGCCCGATTTTGCAACGGCTTCGAGTGTTGGGATCAAGTCGCGAATAGAAGAAATCTTCTTGTCGGTAACCAAGATAAATGGATTTTCTAATTCAACAGACATGTTTTGTTGATTGGTGATGAAGTAAGGTGAGAGATAGCCGCGATCAAACTGCATACCTTCAACTACGTCTAATTGATTTTCTAAGCCGGAACCTTCTTCAACTGTGATAACGCCTTCTTTACCCACTTTGCCCATGGCATCAGCAATGATGCGGCCAATTGCATCATCAGAGTTAGCGGAGATGGTGCCAACTTGTGCAATGGCTTTGTCATCTTTGCAAGGTACGGATAATTTTTTTAAGAAATCGACAGCAAATGCAACGGCACGATCAATACCGCGCTTCAAGTCCATCGGATCGAAACCAGCAACGACCAGTTTCAAGCCTTCTGCAAAAATTTGTCGACCTAACACGGTAGCGGTAGTGGTACCGTCGCCTGCTTCATCAGAAGTATGGGAAGCCACTTCTTTAAGCATTTGCGCGCCCATGTTTTTGAACTTGTCTTTAAATTCAATTTCTTTTGCAACCGTCACACCGTCTTTGGTAACCAATGGTGCGCCATAGCTTTTGTCGATGACCACGTTACGGCCGCGTGGGCCCATGGTGATTTGTACCGCATTAGCTAATTCATTTACACCGGCCAGCATTAATTGGCGGGCGTCTGAACTGAATCGTAATTCTTTAGCAGCCATAATCTTTATCCTCTATCTAATATTGTTAAACGTTATTCAATGACGCCCATGACATCTTCTTCGCGC
This sequence comes from uncultured Coxiellaceae bacterium, assembly GCA_964449125.1. Classification (GTDB taxonomy): domain Bacteria; phylum Pseudomonadota; class Gammaproteobacteria; order DSM-16500; family DSM-16500; genus Aquicella. Next base: position 1,241 of record CAYUYG010000075.1, read on the forward strand.
ATGACCAATAATTCTTTTTCGTTCAATTTGACATTGGTGCCTGCGTATTTACCAAATAGAACTTGGTCGCCGACTTTAACTTGCAGTGGTTGTAATTTGCCATCGTTGTATTTGCCATTGCCAATTGCAACGACTTTGCCACGCATTGGCTTGTCTTTGTCAGCATTATCAGGGAGCACAATGCCACCTTTAGTTTTTAATTCTGCTTCCTGAGGTTCGACAACGATACGGTCCGCCAGGGGACGAATGTTTGTAGCCATAACTCTCTCCTTTGTCTAATAGTGAGTTAGAATTTATTGGGCTCTAAGCCTTACTAACCAGTACGGTTAGGTTTCAAGTGGTATATAGGGGCAAAACCCTCTACTTCAAGGGGGAAAATATAATAAAAACCTGTGGATTTAGGCCTAAACTAGGAGAATGGGTAGTCCTATTTTCCGTGTGAGCGCAGGTCATTGAAATGATAAGAGAACCAATCGCTGAGCAAGTTTGGGACACTAAATACCGCTACCGGCAGGATGGTAGAATTATTGACCAGACTATCGAAGAAACCTGGCGACGGGTTGCCAAGGCGGTTGCCAGTGTTGAAAAACCCATCGAGCGCAAACGCTGGGAAGAAGCCTTTTATCAACAACTCGCGAACTTTCACTTTCTTCCAGGTGGTCGGATTTTGGCCGGTGCAGGCACGCAGCATAACGTGACTTTGTTTAACTGCTTTGTAATGAACATTCCAGAAGACTCATTAGCCGGCATTTTCACAGCCTTGCAAGAGGGGGCGCTGACCTTACAGCAGGGTGGTGGAGTGGGCTATGATTTTTCAGTGCTGCGTCCGCACGGAGATAATGTACGTAAGATTGATGCTCCTGCTTCGGGGCCGGTTTCTTTCATGCGCATTTGGGATGCCATGTGCAGTGTCATGGTATCGGCGGGTGCGCGCCGCGGTGCAATGATGGGTGTGCTGCGTTGCGATCATCCTGATATTGAAGAATTTTTTTTGCGCGAAAGTGTTCCGCGTTTATTTCGGCATTTCAATTTGTCATGGATGGTGTCGGATGCTTTCATGCAAGCCGTTCAAAATAACGAGCAGTGGCCGCTTATCTTCCCCTCGGATGATGACTCGCATCCTGAAACAATTTATCGTCCTTGGGGTAATACGTTGCAACCGATTGCTTGTCATGTTTATAAACGCGTACGCGCACGCAAATTATGGCAAGACATCATTCGATCTGCATATGAATACGCAGAACCCGGCGTATTATTTTCTGACACAATTAATCATTTGAATACCTTGTGGTATCGCGAGCGTTTAAATGCCACCAATCCTTGCGGTGAAATTCCCTTGCCTGTATACGGTGCGTGTAATTTGGGGGCAATTAATTTGACGCAATATATACGCGCCCCTTTTACACCTGATGCCTCGATTAATTGGGAAAAATTTCAGGAAAGTATTCGTGTCGCCACTCGTTTTTTGGATAATGTGATTGATGTATCTACTTATCCCTTGGTTGGACAACGTGAGCAAGCGCATGGTTCACGTCGCATTGGTTTAGGTATTACCGGACTGGCTGATTTATTAGTGATGTTGGGTATTCAATACGGCAACGAAGAATCAATTAAGCTGACGCAAAAAATAATGCAGTGTCTTGCAGAGACGACGTGGCAGACATCGATTGAATTGGCGCAGGAAAAAGGCAAATTTCCTTTTTATCAAAATGATTATGTACAAGGCGAATTTATCCGTCACCTGGATGCTTCATTACGTCATCATATTGAAAAATACGGGGTGCGTAATAGTCATCACAATACCATTGCACCGGCTGGTACCATTAGTTTGCTAGCTAACAATGTATCAAATGGCATCGAGCCAGTGTTTCGTCCGAGTTACGTGCGGCACATGCGGATTACTGAAAATGAAACCAAAACGTTTAATGTAAAAGATTACGCCTATCATCTTTGGTTGCACGAGAAGAATGAAGGTTTGCCGCCGGGCTGGATTGATGCCAACTCATTGACACCCGCTGAACATTTAGCGATTCAGGCTGCAGCGCAGATCTATGTCGATAATGCGATTTCCAAAACAATTAATATTCCTCAGGGCTTTCCATTCGAAGAATTAGCTGATGTTTACAGCAGTGCGCATGCTTTGGGCTTGAAAGGTTGCACGGTATTTCGACCCAATGATATTACGGGGAATGTGTTGGAAGAAGAACAAGCCTCTTCAACAGAACAGTGTTGTCAGCGGGATTGACCTATTCCTATAAGGAAATAACGAATGTTTTATAAAAAAGAAAAGTTGCTCGCCGAGCAAGAACTTGTGCGATTTATTTTACTTAAATCCAAATGGGATATTATTAATCCAGAGTTTGATAATTATACGACGCATGATTTTAATTTTTGGATGAGATCAATTAGATATTATAGAAATATAGAAAATAACAAAATAAAGGATTGCAATGATGGTAAATTAAGTCAAAGGAACCAAAGCGGCCAGGAAAACAATGAAACAAGTCGTCTTGAGAATGCTCTGATTAGTTGTTGGGCAATTGTAAATGATAAGTTAGATATTAAATATTTAAGAGAAAAGTTGATTGGCGATGGCGTGGGGTTGCTAATTTATTCAACAGTAGGAGAAGTAGAGAGAAGCCTTAATGAACTTTTTGAAAAAGAGTTTAAAAAAGAAGTTAATCATGCTCAGGTGTGCTATTACCCACAAGAAACTGAAAGTAATAGATTTGACGATACTGATGAACCATTTTTATGTAAAGATAATTTTTTTAGTAGGGAAAATGAATATCGTTTTTGGATAAAATTAGACATAAAATCTCAATTAGAAAGTATTTTTTTTCGAGCTAATCCTAGTTTTATTAAAAAGGTGGAAATATCTGGGCAAATTTCTGGAATTAATGGTTATTTTTATAATAAAAGTATAAAAATAGTGACTGTCGTATAGTTGACTGGATCGCCATGCTCGTTTCACTAGCTCGCGATGACGAAGTTAGTGTCGTTGCGAGGAGCGTTTTCTGCGACGAAGCAATCCAGGAATTACAATAACTCATCATATAAATCGTGCCACTCAGGATTGAATGATTCAATTAATGCAATCTTCTTTTTTCTTGAACCGCCTTTGATTTGTTTTTCCCGTGCAATTGCGCTCCTCATGTCTTCAATAGCTTCATAATAAACAAGAAATTTACAGCCATATTGTTGGGTAAAGCCAGGCGTTAATCCGTTTTTATGTTCATAGACACGTTTAATAAGATCACTAGTTACGCCAGTATATAATGTGCCATTTCGTTTGTTTGTCATGATATAAACGGCCGGACGTTTGTTCATTAGTGATTCCTGGATTGCTTCGTCGCAGAAAACGCTCCTCGCAACGACGGGTGTGGATTGCTTCG
>CAYUYG010000075.1:4735-7348 GCA_964449125.1 uncultured Coxiellaceae bacterium
GGATTGCTTCGTCGCAGAAAACGCTCCTCGCAACGACGGGTGTGGATTGCTTCGTTGCGCAAAATGTTTCTCGGAACGACGGGTGTGGATTGCTTCGTTGCGGCAAATGCTTTTTCCAGCGACGGAGATGGATTGCTTCGTCGCAAAAAACGCTCCTCGCAACGACGGGTGTGGATTGCTTCGTCGCAGAAAACGCTCCTCGCAACGACGGGCGAAGTTGATTTGTCGTAAAGTACGCTACGCGCAACTTCCCCCGAAGGGGAAGAGGTATGATTAGTCATTTTGTGGACAGTAGGATGGATATATTTCCTTTCCCTTTGGGGGGAAGGTATTTAGCTTGTCACTTCACCAATAACAATAAAATTTCCTGCTCTTCGATTTTATAAATCAAACGCAAGTGATCGACATCTTCGCAATACAAGCCCGTCATGCCTTCAATTTTTTTTGAGCCCGGCGGTCGAGGATAAATGGCGAGTGCCTCGATGAGCTTGATAACAGTTTTTTGATGTTTAGGCGGTAATGCGCCGATTTGCCTTTGGGCAGCGGGAGCGAGCCGAATGTTGTAAGGTGTCGTAGTAGGCACGGTTAACCTATTTCTGCTTTAAATTCTTCGATGGTAATGGAACCAATTTGTCGCGCTTCTTGCAGTGCTTCGACTGCATCTTGCAAGTCATGTTTGTTTTGTGATTCCTCGAGGCGGTATAAATCTTCCAGTGAAACAATGGCTGCTACGCCTTTGCCACGCCGCGTCACAATAATACGTTCTTTATTATGCGCGACCCGATTAATCAATTCAGAAAATTCTTCTTTCGCATCAGCCGCATTGATAGAGATAATACTCATGCATTCATTCCAGAAAAAGAAACCCTGGCATGTTGCACAGGGTTTCGTGAAAAGATAGATGACTTAAGCTGCGCTGGAAACTTGTTCTTTTTCCATTGCTTCAGTATAAGCACCCGTGGCGGCAAGGCTGTTTAATTTTGCGCGCTTATAAAATGCATTTTGTGCAGCAGCGATATTTTTAGTCTGGCCTGCCCAGGCTTTCATCGCATATTCCTGTAATGCACGTGCATAAGAAAAGCTTAGATTCCATGGTAGGTTGCCCATTTTATTCATGGCATCCAAGTGTGCAGTGGCTTCTTCTGAAGATTGGCCGCCGGACAAGAAGTTAATGGTAGGAACAGCAGCAGGAACGGTGCGCAGTAAGGTGCGCATGGTGGCTTCAGCAACCGTTTTCACATTGGCTTTTTGTGGGCAAGCTTTACCGCTAATGACCATGCTGGGTTTTAATACGATGTATTCGAGTTTGACCTTGTGACGGTTTAATGCGTCAAATACTGCACGTAACACAGGTTCGCTGACTTCTTCGCAGCGTTCAATCGTATGACTGCCATCAATCAATATTTCTGGTTCAACAATTGGAACGATACCTTGTGCCTGACAGATTGCAGCATAGCGTGCGAGCACTTCCGCGTTAGTTGCAATGGCGAGATCACTTGGTGTGGTGTCGGAGATGGCATACACAGCACGCCATTTGGCAAAGCACGCACCTTTGGCTTTGTAGTCAGCCAGTCTTTCTGGCAAGCCATCGAGGCCTTGAGTGATTTGTTCGTCAGCGGTATTAGCAAGATGAATTAAGCCTTTATCAACTTTAATGCCAGGTAAGATGCCAAGATTTTTTAGTGCATCTGGAAAAAGGATGCCTTGACTGGTTTTTTGGCTGAGGGTTTCTTCAAATAAGATCACACCAGCGATAAATTGATTGATGCCGGGCGCAAGCATTAATAATTCGCGATAAGCAGCGCGAGTTTGTTCAGTGGATTCTATGCCCACTGCTTGAAAACGTTTGGTGATGGTTGCCGTGCTTTCATCGGCAGCAAGGATACCTTTACCACGCATGGCCAACTTAGTGGTTGTTGCTTGTAATTCGTTGATAATTGACATTGTTTTACCCTTTTCCATGAACTTAAGTTGTGCAAAAGGGTAGCATAAAGGGGCTTCGCTGTCATCCGTGGATTATCAAAAGCCCCTCTAGGTGCCGCTTTAGATTAGTCGCGAAGTGGGAAGCGGTAAACCACCTTTGATCGTTTGGCTTAAGGGATGCCGTTTTAGTTGAGGCGTCGTCTTGGTTGGGGATGGAGCCGCCTGATTTTTTTGTGGCGGCGCTTGGAAGAAGCTTGCCACAGAACTAGCTCGAGTAGAGGGTTGATTATAAGTTTTTCCTTGTTTTTGTTCTTTTTCTTTTTCGGGTTCTGCCTCTAACTGTTCTAAAGAAAAGATATTTTCTGAAAATAATCCTCTATAAACGCGTGGTTCATTTATACCAGGGTCTGAAATGACGGGGCTAAGCTTTGCTGGCCGCATTAATTTCGCAACAATGCGCTTAGAATCAACCGGAAGTGCGCGAGGTTCGTTTTTGACCAATTCCGCTGCTCGAGTGAATGTTAGCCTGAGGGCAGGATCCGGTTCCAGAAAGCCCATGATGATATTAATCATCATTGTTGGCGTGTTTTCCTTATGGAGCACATCTTGCATTTGTTCTTTTATCGATTCGAGGTGACTTGCTTTAGTCGCGTAAAGGTTGCGATAAGCATACGTGCCCGGTAAGGATGT
>CAYUYG010000076.1:0-7331 GCA_964449125.1 uncultured Coxiellaceae bacterium
CTTCCGCCGTTAAATTACTGTCAAAATACAACCAATGATTGTTGTAACTGCTTATTTTAAGGTATCTTGTTAACTTGCAAAAAGGATTGAAGGAGTACCGCCATGAATGGCCGCTTTGAAACTCTCAAATACGATATTCCAGCCGGTATCGTTGTATTTTTTGTCGCTGTTCCCTTATGCCTTGGTATAGCCCTGGCCTCAGGTGCACCTTTATTTTCTGGTATTGTTTCCGGCATCGTCGGCGGGATCATCGTCGGACTGGCCAGTGGTTCACCCCTAGGCGTAAGCGGTCCAGCAGCAGGCTTATCTGCCGTCGTGGTTAGCTCGATGGCCATGTTAAGTAATCCCTGGGAAGCGTTTCTCCTTGCCACTGTCATAGCAGGTGTTTTGCAACTGATTGCCGGGTGTTTAGGAGGCGGTGTCATTGCCTATTACTTTCCCTCCTCGGTCATCAAGGGGATGTTAACGGGCATTGGAATCATTATTATTTTGAAACAAATTCCCTTTGCCTTTGGCCTCGATGATGACATACAAGGCGGCATGCTGATGGAAGGCTCCAATCATCTTTTTGCTCCAATCACTCATATTTATCAATCCATCCGACCAGGTCCCACTTTTATTGCAGCGATTTCACTCTTCCTATTAATTATTTGGGACAAATTTCTTTCGCCAAATCATAAGTTATTTCAGATTATACAAGGTCCGATTGTGGTGGTTTTTCTCGGCATCTTCTTAACTTGGTGTTCGCAACGAGGATGGCTGCCTTTTACACTGAGCCAAGAAGAATTAGTAAACATTCCCGTTTCCAGCAACTTTTCTGAATTTCTTAACCAGTTTTATTTTCCCGATTTTTCTCAAATATTTAATCTGAACATTTATAAAATTGCCAATATCATTGCTCTGATTGCCAGCATTGAAACGTTATTATGTGTCGAGGCGGCCGACAAGCTAGATCCCAAAAAACGTGTGACACCAACGAATCGCGAATTAAAAGCGCAAGGACTGGGAAATATTATTTGTGGCATGCTCGGTGGTTTACCCATCACCCAAGTCATCGTTAGAAGCAGTGCCAATATCACTTTTGGCGCGCGCACTAAATTTTCAGCTATTTTGCATGGTATTTTGCTTTTATTATGCGTTACGACTATTCCCATTTTTTTAAATATGATACCGCTTGCCACCTTGGCTGCGATTTTATTTATAGTGGGATTTAAGCTGGCCAAACCAGTGTTATTTACCGACATGTACCAATTAGGTTGGGAACAATTTGTTCCTTTTATCACGACTGTCATCGGCGTCATTATTGAAGATTTATTAGTGGGAATCGGCATTGGTATGGCAATTGCGATTTTCATCATCTTACGTCACAATTATAAAAATTCTCATGAAATATTTAGTTATGAACAAGACGAACAAAAGAAAATCCACTTAACACTGGCAGAAGAGGTTTCCTTTCTTAACAAAGGCAGTCTTATTCATGAATTCAATGCTATTCCGAATGGTGCCAATGTTATTATCGATGTTTCACGCAGCAAAGTAATCGATTACGATGTATTGGAAGCGATTGAGAATTTTATGATTAGCGCAAAAAGTAAAAACATCCGCGTTGAATACCTGGGCAAACATAAAGGATAAAACACATGTGGACACTCACGAAGGCAGACCAACAAAAACTAACACCGCAGGATGCCATTAATTTATTAAAAGAAGGTAATAAACGTTTTGTTAATAATCTAAAACTTAATCGCAATTTACTACAGCAAGTAAATGATACGTCGGACGGACAATTTCCATTTGCCGTCATTTTAAGCTGCATTGATTCCCGCATTTCGGCAGAATTAATTTTTGATCAAGGACTGGGAGACATTTTCAGTATTCGCATCGCTGGCAACGTTTTAAATGAAGATATATTGGGCAGCATGGAATTTGCTTGTAAACTGGCTGGCTCCAAATTAATTGCGGTTATCGGCCATACGAAATGTGGTGCTATTCAAGGCGCGTGCGATAATGTGAAACTAGGCCATCTTTCCACCCTGCTTGCAAAGATTAAACCCGCCATTGAACTAACTGAACAACAATTCGATCGGCAAACTACTGACAAAAAAGATTTTTTAAATGAAGTAACCGAAATCAATGTTCATTTAGTCATTAAACAAATTCTTGATCGAAGCCCCATCATTAAAGAACTCATCACAAACAAACAAGTGGGGATCATTGGCGGTATTTATCATGCCGAAACCGGGGAAGCCATCTTCGACGAATACCACGCCTAAGTTTCTTCTGGCAACAAACAAATTCCTTGCATGGTTGTTGTATCTTGCAATGCATGGATCAATGCACCAATGGCTTTGGGACGAGTAAAACTGACGCGCCACGCCAGTGCGATACGGCGTTGCGGGGCTTGTCCTGCGAACGGTTTACTGCATAGAATAGATTTATAATATTGTATTTGCGTCGCAGTACTGGGTAATACAGTCATTCCCATACCAGAAGCCACCATATGCCTTAAGGTTTCCAACGATGTGCCTTCTATTGTATTTTCCTTCTTACCTTCTGGATAGCAATTAGGACACGCTTCAATAACCTGACTGCGAAAACAATGATCTTCGCCCAATAATAATAATTCACAAGGCTTCAATTCACTGGCTTTAATGCTGGTCTTATTACTGAAGGGATGATCCTTACGCATAACAACGACAAAGGGCTCGTCATACAAAGCTTGCGTAACAACACCTGGTTCAGCGAAAGGCAGTGAAATAAAAATAGCATCCAACTCACCCCGTAATAATTTTATGCGCAAACTGGCGGTGTAATCTTCCTGCAAAAACAGTGGCATCTCCGGGGCGATTTTTTTCAGCTTGGGAATGAGACTTGGATATAAATACGGACCAACCGTATAAATGGCACCAACACGTAAAGGCTCAGAAAGCTGAGACTTGCTACCCTGCGCAAGATCACGAATTTGCGCGACTTCATCCAGTGCTCGTTGGGCTTGATAGATAATTTTCTCGCCTATTTCAGTGACACGTACATGGTTACGATCACGTTCAAAAATGGCAATGCCGAGCTCCACTTCCAATTTATTAATGGCAACACTCAAAGTAGGTTGGCTTACGTGACAAACTTTGGCGGCACGACCAAAATGTTTTTCTTGAGCAAGGGTTATTACATAACGCAGTTCGGTAAGTGTCATTAATGCAACCGGGAACGATAAAGTTTAGTAATGGAAGACGGTGCGCTCAAAATAAATTTTGGCACACTAACGTTGAAATGCACTTCATCCAGATTCTGCATTTCGTAATGGCCTTCCATGGTTCCCTGCGGCGTCATTAATTGACAGAAGCTAGTATAAACAAATTTTTTCTCTGGCTTGATCAGTGGTTGTAATCCAATCACACCGTGTCCACGTATTTCCTCTACATGACCGCTTAAATCCGTGATTCGCCAATAGCGATTGAGTAACTGCACAATTTCTTCTGTTGCATTCTCAATAGTAATTTCATAAGACCAAATAAATTTTTCATGGTCTGGATCAGACTGATCAGGGATATAACTCGTGTGGGTCGTTATAATAAATTCTTTCTTTTTATTCATTTTTTCATCCGAATAGATAAATGGCAGCAATCACTGCCGCAACGACCACATAGGCAAAAAAACCTAGCCAAGCACCTTTTTTGCTAAAAGTCGGTTTTGCTTGATTATCATCAGCTTCCATATTAATCCTCAACCCTTTTCTATGGCTTCGAGTAGTTTCTTATGAATACCACCAAAACTGGAATTACTCATAACAACGACATGATCCCCCGGATGGAGCTTTGGAGCAAGGCCTGCAACCAGGCTTTCCACGTCGTCATAGACTGCCGTCGGCTGCGTGAACTTTGACAGGATGCCAGTAAGCCCCCAATCGGCATCAGTACTCTTGCAAACCACCATATCGGCATCTGCCAGCGCTGACTGTATCGCATTTTTATGAACACCAGAACGCATGGTATACGAACCAAATTCCAATACCGCTATCATGCGCGCGCTGCCAATTTTGGCACGCAAACCGGCCAGCGTGGTTGAAATGGCAGTCGGATGATGCGCAAAATCATCGTAAATCACAATCTGTTTAGTTTCGCCCTTTACTTCCAGTCGACGTTTTACATTTTTAAAGCTAGTCAGTGCACTGGCTGCGACCGCAGGGCTTACCCCTACCTGACTAGCAGCCGCAATGGCCGCTAATGCATTATCGACATTATGCCGACCGACCAACTCCCAACGCACTTCTGCCACCGGTTTTTGGTCACGCAATACGGTAAATGCGCTGCCATCGGATTTATTCAACGTCGCGGACCATTCTGCCTGGGCATTGCCAAATTCTGTCACGGGCGTCCAGCAACCCATGTCCAATACATTCTGCAAATTAGTATCATGAGCATGGCGAATGATACCGCCATTACCAGGTACGGTTCGGACTAAATAATGAAACTGCTGCTTGATGGCAGGCAAATCAGGGAAAATATCGGCATGGTCGTATTCAAGATTATTTAAGATAAGTGTTTTTGCACGGTAATGAATGAATTTCGACCGTTTATCAAAAAACGCGCTGTCATATTCATCCGCCTCAATGACAAAATACGGGCTACTGCCTAATCGCGCTGATACGCCAAAATTGTCTGGCACACCGCCGATTAAAAACCCGGGATTCAATCCTGCTGATTCTAGGATCCACGTTAATAAGCTGGTCGTGGTCGTTTTACCATGCGTACCTGCCACACCCAACACCCAACGGTCCTTAAGAATCGTCTGCGCAAGCCAGGCTGGCCCTGACATATACGGTAAGCCCTGGGCTAAAACATGCTCCATGGCTGGATTACCACGCCTAATAACATTACCAACAATAACGCAGTCCACATCGTGTGGAATGTGCTCGGCATGATACCCTTCAAATAACTCAATGCCCTGCTCACGCAGCTGGGTACTCATTGGTGGGTAAACATTCATATCCGAACCTGTCACAGTATGACCGCTTTGTTTGGCCAAAACTGCAATCCCGCTCATAAAGGTCCCGCATACCCCCAATATATGTAGTCGCATGACATACCTGCTCTTATTTTATGAATGTGATATTATTATCAGATTTGGGATATCCCGCAAAGGAAATTGGCCAGGATGGACAACCAGGGATTTTTTGATGCTATCGCGGATAGCGCGATATTACTGGATAAAGCAGGACGCATTATTAACTGGAACGCAGGGGCTTCCGTTCTTTTTGGTTATTCCCGAAAAGAAGTGCTCGGCCGCTCAGTTAATTTTATTTACGATCGCAATTACCCCTTCCCCAAGCTTATCCAAGAAATCAGTAACCAGCAAAAAAAATGGTTGGAAACGACCACCTTTATTCGCAAAAACGGGATTAAGGGTTTATGTAAATCTAGCCTGTCGCCGCTCCCGCTTAATGAACAAAGTAAAATTACCGCGCTTCTAATTCATCATAATGTTTCCCAGCATAAAAAAAATGAAGAAGAATTGCAGAATGCACACGATCAATTATTCCAAAAACTCCAGCATTTATTAACGGGGTTTTGGAGTGCCAATACCATGTTAATTGATACGATTAATCATCTGGAACAAACGGAACGTAAATTGCGAGAAAGTGAATTGCGTTTTCATTTGCTCGCCGAGAATGCCACCGATATTATTTCCCGCCATACCCCAGACGGCACTTTTTTATATGTTTCGCCTGCATCCAAGCCAACTATCGGTTATTTTCCCGATGATTTAATTGGCAAAAATATTTATAAATTAGTTTTTCATGATGATTTATCCAAGCTGCGTAAAGCTTTTACCCGACGTCGGGAAAATGTTCATAACAAGCCAATTGTTTATCGCATTAAACGCAAAGAAGGTGAATACCGTTGGTTCGAAAGCAATATTCGGTTAATCATTGATGATCAGACCCGCATTATTAGTGAAATTCAATTAGCCTCACGGGACATTACTGATCGGGTATTGGATAAAAAAGCGCGCTTACGTGGCCAGCAGCTTGCCCATGTCTTTCGGTTAAGCACCATGGAAGAAATGGCCAGTGGTCTTGCTCATGAAATTAGCCAGCCATTGGGTGCGATCGTCAATTATACGCGCGGCTGCGTGAGACATTTAGAAAATAGTGATCACGATCGGGATCAATTAAAAAATGTCATGGAAAAAGCGGTAGCGCAAGCAGAGCGCGCCGGCGAAATCATTCAACGTCTCAAAAACTTTTTCTGTAAGGGACAGTTGGTTAGAACGCATTGTAAAATGAACAATATCATGCGTGAAACCGTCAGCCTCATTAAAAATGAATTGATCACTTCAAAAACCAAAATTGATTTCGATTTTGATAAAAATGTGCCGGTGATTTATATTGATAAAATCCAAATCCAACAGGTCATGCTCAATTTGATTCAAAACGCGATCGAATCAATGCAACAAAATCACGTCAAGGTAAAACGTCTCCATATTCAAACCAGAATTCATGGCGGTACGATTGAAACGACCATTCAGGATACGGGACCAGGTTTTTCCAGGGAAATTATCAATAAAGTATTTACCCCATTTTTCACGACGAAAGCGCATGGACGCGGCATGGGTCTTGCAATCTGCCGCTCAATTATCGAAGCCCATGGAGGCGAATTTACAATTAACTCCAACGCGAACCATCATAGTTGGATACGATTTTCTTTACCTATTTCGATCTGATAGGAGCAACGCTACATGTCAACATTAGATCCAATTGTCTACATTATTGATTACAATCAAGCAATGGTGGAATCGCTAACGTGGATTATTGAATCCATTGGCTTACGAGTTAAAACCTATGTGCGGGCCCAGGAGTTTCTGGAAGAGTATGATCCGCAACAGCATGGCTGCTTGCTTTTAGATGTACTCATGCCTGGCATGAGCGGTCCTGAATTGCAACTGCGTCTGAATGAACAAGGGTTGCCTACCCTGCCTATTATCTTTATCAGCGGCCACGGCGATGTACCGCTTGCTGTACGCGTCATGAAAGCGGGTGCAATTGATTTCCTGACTAAGCCATTTAATGACCAGGTGCTACTGGAGAGCATTAACAAGGCGTTGCGCATTGACAAGGCCAATCGCGAAAAACGTCAGGAAAGTGCCCAGGCACGCGCTAAATTCGCATTATTATCGCCGCGTGAGGTACAAGTGCTACAAGGCATCGTTGCGGGCAAACCTAACAAGGTCATTTCTGCGGAATTAAAAATTTCATTGAAAACGGTTGAAGCTCACCGTGCTTCCGTAATGAAACAACTGGGGGTCAAATCAGTCCCTGAATTAGTCAAATT
>CAYUYG010000077.1:0-7266 GCA_964449125.1 uncultured Coxiellaceae bacterium
CGTACAGCCGCTTGGTCAGCTTTGATAAGAATATTTTTGAAGCAGCAAAAGATTTAGGTGCCAGTGATTGGCTGATTTTCAAACGCATTATCGTACCGCTCATGTGGCCGGCTGTCTTTGCAAGCTGGTTATTAAGCTTCACCCTCTCGCTTGATGATGTGATTATCAGTTACTTTGTTGCAGGCCCGGAATTTGGAATTTTGCCCCTCCAAATTTATTCCATGGTACGCGCCGGTATCAAACCTGAAATTAATGCTTTGTGCACTGTGCTATTCGTTGTCACGCTAACCACCGTCGTCGTGGCCCAGCTTGCATTAAAGAAAAAAAATTAGGGGTCGCCATGAAGTTTTTATCTACACTTTTACTCGTGCTTTTATTGCCAGGCCTTGCCTGCGCCAAAGAAATCGTCAACGTCTACGCCTGGACCAATGAAATTCCCGACGTGGTAGTGCGTCAATTCGAAAAAGAATCTGGCATCAAAGTTAATATATCGACATATGAAAACAATGAAATTATGTATGCGAAATTACGCACCGGCAAAAACCCTGGCTATGATATTGTGATGCCATCCAGTTATTTTGTCGACCGTATGCGCCGGCTAAACATGATTGAGAAACTGGACAAGAGTCAAATTACTCACTGGCAAGACATTAATCCTAAGTTCCTGCATCCGAATTACGATCCCAATTTAGACTATTCTATCCCGCATGTTTGGGGTTTGACGGGTATTTTTCTCAATCGTAAATATCATTCGCCAAAAGATATTACCGGCTGGAAAGATTTATGGGATCCGAAATATAAAGATCAACTCTTGGTATTGGATGACGTGCGCGAAGTGTTTTCCATGGCCTTATTATCACTTGGTTATTCCGCAAATGATAATAATCCGGAACACATCAAACAAGCTTTTTTAAAGCTCAAAGAATTGATGCAAAACATCAAGGTGTTTTCCTCAGATACCGTCGCCTCTATCATCATCGATGAAGATGCGACTCTTGGCATGGCATGGAATGGGGATGCGTTTAAGGCCTCACTTGAAAATCCCAATATTGCGTTTGTATTTCCCAAAGATGGTTTTGTCATGTGGGTAGATAATTTTGCCATTCCAAAACAGGCACCGCATAAGGCAGCTGCCTATAAATTCCTAGATTTTATAACTCGTCCTGATATTGCTGAAGAAGTCGCACTCTATTCAAAATTTTCCACAACCAATATTACTGCGCAAAAAAAATTGCCACCTGATATTCGCAATAACCCTATTTCCTATCCCCCTGCTTCGATACTTAATCGGGGTCAGTTTCAAACCGATGTGGGTGATGAAGCCCTCGCCTTATTTGAAAAATACTGGGAAGAATTGAAGATGGGTGCTTAGTTGCAAGAAAGGGTAGCCTTGATGGAACCAAACAATATCAAGACTACCTAAACCCTCGGCAGAGAAATTACTAAATAGCATTCACTTTCATCATGATGTACGGATTATAAATTTCTGTTTTGAAATCGAATTTCTGATAAAGACCGTGCGCATCTTCTGTCATTAAAAACCAGCGAAAAATTCCACGCAACTCTGGGTGCGCAAAAATATATTTTAGCAATGCTTTGCCAACACCCTTGCTACGATGGGCATCATCAATAAAAACATCCCATAATGAAGCAAATTCGGAACGATCGCTGATCACCCGCGAAAAACCGACTTGCTTGCCTTGATAAAAGACACAAAAACAAATGGAGTTTTCAATGACTAAAGGAAAACGCTCCACCGGTAAGCCGGAAGAATAACGTGAAGGTATACAAAGCAGATTATAAAGATAATCCAAGTCTATTCTTTTTTTGTCAGCGGTAAAGGTATACTCGCCGAAAGTACCATCGGGGTAGTTAAGCTTAGTGGACATGTTTATTGCTCTCTCCAGAACCTTGGCATGATTATTCGTGTCAGTATAGAATAGCCCAGCGATTCATAAGAATCACTATATTGAGGAGGAGTCCTAGCCAATGAAACGTATTTTTTCAACACTAGTTGTTTTACTTTGCACCATGAGCTTAATGGCTTGCTCTAATATGTCCAACCAGGATACTGGCGCGTTAACTGGCGCGGTAGCAGGTGGCTTATTAGGCAGTACCGTTGGCCAAGGCAGCGGTCAAGTTTTAGCCATTGCAGCCGGTAGTTTGGCTGGCGCCTACGTTGGTGCATCCATCGGTAAAAACATGGACCAAACCGATCGGTTAAGAATGAACAAAGCACTCGAAAATAACGCAGTGGGCAAACCTGCTTACTGGCGTAATCAGCAAACGGGAGCAAGCTATCGCGTTGTACCAGTAAAAAATGTATCCGTCGATGGTAATGAATACTGTCGTGAATACCGCACAACGGCAGATATCGCTGGCAAAAAACAACAGGTGTACGGCACCGCTTGTCGTCAACCGGATGGTACCTGGAAAGTCGTTAGCGACAATTAATGTTTGCTTCACTACCAAGACCTTGAAAAGCCCTCATGATGAGGGCTTTTTTTTGCGATCTAATGTTATGATGTTTTTCTCTCATCCAAGGAACCTCGCCCATGGCAAAAACTAAATTGGCATTCTGCTGTCAAACTTGCGGCACTCTTTATCCAAAATGGACAGGTCAATGCACGGGCTGCAATGAATGGAACACCATCATTGAAGAAATCCAAGCGCCAGTGAATATTTCGCGTTATCAAGGTTATGCGGGCACAGAAATTACCATGACGCGCATGGCCGATGTCACACTGGATGAAGAAATGCGCCTCTCCTCCGGCTTACAAGAATTGGATCGTGTGTTGGGTGGCGGCATCATCATGGGTTCAGCTATTTTACTGGGTGGCGATCCTGGCATTGGTAAATCCACTATTTTGCTACAAGCAGTCGCACATTTAAGTCAGCAATTAAAAACCTTATATGTCACGGGTGAAGAATCCCCACAACAAGTAACGCTACGTGCACGCCGTTTAGGTTTACCCGAAAATCATTTGTGGCTGCTCGCCGATACTCAAATTGATAATATTCTTGCGCACGCACAGAAAGAAAAACCCCGTGTGCTCGTCATTGATTCGATTCAAACCATGCATTCTTCCTTATTAAGTTCAGCCCCCGGTTCAGTGGGACAGGTGCGCGAAAGTGCGATGCAATTAGTCAGCTATGCAAAACAAACTCACACTGCCTTATTTTTAGTTGGCCATGTCACCAAAGAAGGTAATCTCGCCGGCCCGCGTGTGCTTGAACACATGGTGGATACGGTATTGTATTTCGAAGGTGAGCAAGACAATCGTTATCGTTTGATTCGTGCCGTTAAAAATCGATTCGGTGCCGTCAATGAGTTGGGTATTTTTGCGATGACAGAAAAGGGCTTACGTGAAGTGAATCATCCTTCTGCGATTTTTCTCTCACGCGGTGCAGAAGCTGCCCCTGGCAGCATTATCACGGCAACCAAAGAAGGCTCGCGACCATTGCTGGTCGAAGTACAAGCACTCGTCGATCAAAGTCACTCAGGCAATCCGCGGCGTTTATCAGTGGGTTTGGATACCCAGCGACTCGCCATGCTGCTGGCTGTTTTACACAGACACAGCGGGATTCAAACACATGGACTGGATGTCTTTTTAAATGTGGTGGGAGGGTTGGAAATCAGTGAACCCGGCGCAGATTTACCTATCCTGTTTGCCATTCTATCTAGTTTGCGTAATCGCGCTTTGCCGCAGGATTTAATTGCCTTTGGCGAACTCGGATTATCGGGTGAAATTAGACCGGTGCCAGGCGGTCAGGAACGATTGAAAGAAGCCGCAAAACACGGCTTTAAAATCGCCATTGTTCCGCATGCCAATATGGTAAAAAAAGAAATGGACGGCATGCGCATTATTCCTGTGCAGTCATTAAAAGAAGCCGTCGATTGTTTTGAAAACTTATAGCACTATTTCGTTGGCCTGCGCGAACGATGATGCGGTGAATTCGGATTGGCTTTTTGGCGCTCTTGTTGTGTTTGTTTAGCGTCAACGCTTTCTTTTCCAAATAAAGTTTCATGGTGTTGACTTATTTTACTTTCGTATTTCGCGACTAATTCAGAAACTTGTTTTGGCTTACGGTTCTCTGGTGTTTTATTCATCTCTACTTTGTCTTGATTGGTTTGTTGACGCTGGGTTTTAACTTCTGCACGCCATGCTTCTACTTCTCGAGTAAAGGCGGCATCTTGTTCAGCTTTACTTTGTAATTTTGCACGGGCTTCTGCAGTTTGCTCCGGGGTAAATCCTATGCGATGTTCGCCCGCGCGTTTCTTGCGGTTACTCCCATCTCGATGCGCAACACCTTTTGTCCAGCCTGATGTTGGTTCCGTTTGCTTCGGTTCATCCTTTGCAGTCGCTTGCTGTTTAGCACGTTCAGCCCGCATGGCTAAAATTTGTTTATTAAACCATTCATTGTAAGCCTCAGGTTCTTCTTTTTGCGATGGTATAGAAAGTTCACCACGACCAAGGCGCGAAGGCACAGGTGGCGCTACTTTCTTTGGTAAATAATTATTTTCTTTGAGAAAATCAAATTGAGGATCAGCTGCTGTTTTCTTTTTATCATCGGATATGCTAGCTTGAAAAGCAACGATTGCCGAATGATAATCACGAGCTGCAACCGATTTATCATTAACAAAATCCATAATCGTTAATTCTCTTACGACAAAACCATGTGCCGCACGCAATAGTTCTTGAAGATTTTTTTTATCCGCTTTTTGTTGCTCCGACAGTTGCCCTCCAAGTTTAGCTAATTTTTGATAAGCTTGTAAATTTTCCTTATAATCGGCAACAACACCTTTTAATATTGCTAGTTTATCCTGATAATTTTTTTCTTCTGAATATTCCTTTTTTGCATCCAATAGTAATTCTCTGGTTTCTTTTATCATTGCCACGAGTGTTGTGTCTTGGTTCATTTTTTTCTTCAAGATATTGGCGTGACGATGCCTGCCTAATTGTGGCGCTTTTTCTTCAAGAAGCGCATCCAACTTTGCAATTGCTTCAGACAAGGATTTTTCATTGATTGCACGAGGTGTTTTAATGATATTTAACAAATCAATTAATTCCTGGGCTGTTTCTCTACGCAATTTACCCAACTGATCTTTTGCATTAGCATAACCCTCTTTATAGTTAGCCAATTTATCAATTTGTCTTAGTAAATCAATATGGCTTTGCATTGCTTTATTAATCTGTAGTCTTTCTGTAACGACAAATGAATTTAATCCGGCGTGTAGAACAGCTGAAGATTTAGGTGTTACCGCACTCTTATCGCCATCTTTTTTGGGGGTATAGAGACGACGGGATTGCTGATAGAGATCCTCCTCACTTAGTCTACTAACAGATACTGATTTATCATAAGAATAGCGACTTTTTACGCTATTAACATCCCTATCCATAGCTTGCAAATTCTGCTTTTGTAAAGCAGCTAATTTTATATTGGTTTCGACTACATCGTGTGGATTTCTACCTTTTCCAAACTCAAGACGTGAGAGATACGCTCCATAATAAGGAATGAGCGGTCTACTAGCATTGGTATTTTCCATAAAAAATATTTGCGCATCGTGACCAGCTGGCAAAAACTGCTTAAGCGATGCATGCATGGCTTTCGCATTATCTGAAAGACTTTCCCAGTTAGCTTTCAATCTATAAATAGCGTTGCTCTGAAGCCCCGCCATAATAGCATTTAAAGTTGTAAAATCGTTTCTTTCAAATGCTTTTTTAGCAAGGCTAATATATCTTTCCATTGCAATGGTACGCTCATTATCAGTGGCAGCATCCAGTATCTCTTTTTGCACTGTATCAGAAAGATAATTAAAATAATTACCCACAAGTTTATGTGATACAGGACCTTCGGCCCCAGTTTTGATATTAATTAATTCTTCTAACTCCACAAATACTCGACGACTAATGGCCATCAAATTATCCGCTATCTGATCTAGTATCTGTTGATAGGTTGTACGCAAGGCTTTTCTTTTGTCAGGATTTGATTCTAAATAAGCTTGAGTCGTTTCATCTGCAAGTAACTTCTCTATAATCTCGGGTTGCTGCAATTCAGATGCCATCGCAATAGCCGCATCAATTTTATCAGCAGTAAGTCTGCGTGGATTGCTCATAACTTCCCCCTCGTTTAGCCCCATTTTTTATAACTATTTTTTAATTTATATTTTTATTACATAGCTTAACTCAACGCTTTCCAAGCCATAAAATTTTCTGCTCTAGTTAGAAGCGGTTTTAAAATATCTGCGTCAGTAAGACGGTTATGTTTAAATTCAAGGTAAGTAGTATTAGATGTTTGAAAGTTTCTTTGATTAACTGTCTTTTCAATCAGTCTAATCAGCTGTTGCTCAAGGGCTGTATTCTTCTTATTTTTTTTAAGCACCCGATCCCTCTCCTAGTACGACATAGTTCTAGTATAGGCCAACTTAGAGTGAGAAGGATTAAAGAAAATATCATTGATTTTATTGCTTAATTTTCATCTCAAAAACCATATCGAGTTGGCTGTAGTTGCAATCAATAAGTTAGGCAGAGGACATTGGATTTTATTTATGATTTAAATCAGAAGGAAATTGAGGCTTTTACTAACTCGGTATTTTAAAAAATACAAGGGAGAGTAGAATTAAACTAGACATTAGCGGCCTCGAAGAAGCCGCTAATTTAAAAAAAGTTAGCTAAGTTTAGCTAAGTAAGGTATTTAATATTCTTGCTAAGCGATAACCGCCCAGTGCCACTTGCTGTTCTGCTATTCGTTGTCCGTTTTGCACGTATTGTGAGGATAGATCTTTGTCTTCAGGCGTGACATAAACAGAGTCTTTTGCATTCGTCATGCCTTCCTTCGTCCAATTTTCTGGTTTGAGGTCATTCAATTTTTCATTACCAAAATATGATTCTGGATAACGCGCGGTGATGGTCTTGGTCAGGGTCGCAATATTTTCCTGTGACAAGTCATTATTAAACTCACCTACGCCACTGTCCCATACATGATGTAATTGTGTTTTAGCGCCGGCAAAACGAACATGATAATCGTTGCCACCGCGATCCCCATTAGGATGTTTTTGTGAAACGTAGCTAACCGTATGCAAGGGTTGATGCAAGTCACCTACAATATGAACTAGGAAAGACAAGAAACGTGCGCGTTCGTAAGGGTTACCTTTTCTTTCATTTTTAACAACCGCTGGAATGCTATTCAGCGCCCAAACAGCATTATCATCATCAACCAAATCTTTGGCTGCCAAGGTGGTTCCATCACCACTCAGCGGCATAT
>CAYUYG010000078.1:0-7264 GCA_964449125.1 uncultured Coxiellaceae bacterium
AGAGCTTTGATTTCAAGTGACGAACAAATCCATTTGCTATCATTTTCTCCAGTAATAGTTTTATCTCTATCCTTTTCATGCTCCAGTTCTTTTTCTTTACCACCCTTTTTTGGTCTATCACTCTGCATGACACACCCCTTTTTTATTTGAATTCTACAATTAGTATAGCAAAGTAAGATAAATGAATGATTAAGCTAAGTTTTTACAATAAAAACGAGGGGTTAGAGAATGGGTCAGCCTATTGGATAATGCCAAAGAAGTTCTGAAGGGATAAAACTCTAAAGGAAATTCACCATATATTATTTAGGTTGCTCTTGCCAATTGCTCACACATTTTTGCTTGTTCCAGAATTAATTTTTGATGTGAGAAAGGAAATAAATGGCCTTGATTTTGCAATGGATGAAGATAGCAATTTTTTATCAATGATTTATTACGTTCGGCAAAAGCAAATGGGACTAGCTGATCATCGGTGCCGTGAAAAATATCAATTCGTACCGGGATATCGCGAATATCATAGTTCCACGCTTGATAAGTCAAACGTGCATCTAAAGCAGTACCTTGATAGCCTTTAGCAAAACAACGAGCTTGATCCAGCATAAATAATTGGTGATTATCTGGTACGGCTAAGATGGCAAGATCTGATTCGTTGACGGCTTTTTTGATAAGATTGTAATACCTGCCTGGAGTCAGTTTAAGCATCCATTGCATTGCCCAGAACATGCTATTAAATAACCACGGTCTGTTGAGCGCGTGATAACCGAATTGATCTGCTTTAGGAAGTAAGGCGATTTGTTCCGGCGTATCGAGTGCTGTATATCCCGCCAGGACGATGCAGAAATCAATCAGTTCAGGAATGACATAACCACAGGCCATGGTCGGAGCTCCACCGCCAGACCAACCCATGACCCCAAAGCGTCCCAAACCCAGGTGTTGGGCCAATGCTTTCACATCTAAAGGATAATCTAACAAGGTTTGTTCAGGTTTAAAATCAGAATACCCCATTCCGGGTCGATCCAGCACAATAAAGCGAAACCCCAAATTTTTTGCTTCTGCATCGAAAATAGAACCTTCCACATGGCAGCCTGGAGCACCGTGTGCAAAAATGATTGGGTAACCTTGGCGATCACCAAATTCAGCGTAAGCTAGCTTCCCTTTACCATTTCGAGAAAAAAAATCAGTCAAAATTTTCATAAAAAACCCTCTTAACTAAATTAGTTCCATCTACGGAGATTGCTGAAAATCACCGGGCCGTTTTCAAAGAGTATACCAATTAGCCGGGCAAATCATGGATTGATTTTTCTGCTCTTATTTTTGTTTAGGCATCTAATATGGTTTAGATATAGATCTCGGCGCAGAAATCTTCTCAAATTCTTGATGTAATTGGGCCGTAGTAGGACAGTCATCAGGATTGCTCTTCCAGCCCCACGTTACTAGATGACTTATATGACGAGCTTTGTCAGGTGCATGACTTTCAACTCCGTTAATTTAAAACGTATATATCTTCGTTATAAATGTAGTTATGCGCTAAGTAAACATAGTGGCAACTCAATTTGCATTACAAAAAAATTAGATCAATGTTGGCCATGCAGGATGCGTTTCCGTCATTAATTCTTCTTCTATCTTGGTATAGTCTTTCTTAATCTCAACTATAAATGGAGAATTTTCATTTAGAAAATCATTCGCATCAAACTGGTTAGTGTAGCTTAACAGCCGTTCTAAATAATAAGCATTCTTTA
This sequence comes from uncultured Coxiellaceae bacterium, assembly GCA_964449125.1. Taxonomy (GTDB): domain Bacteria; phylum Pseudomonadota; class Gammaproteobacteria; order DSM-16500; family DSM-16500; genus Aquicella. Next base: position 1,737 of record CAYUYG010000078.1, read on the forward strand.
AGCTATTTTTAAAAACAATTTCAATTAACCTAATATGATCATGCATTATTCTATCAAGCTCTTCTCTTTGACTTAAATCAATTGTAGTAGTGTTCTCTTTTTTTAATCCTTTATTAATTAATTCATTTTTATTCTGCTGTAATGCAGCTTTCATCACATTAACCATCTCATCTAAAGACAGATTTTCTTTGTCCGTGATTTTAAATTGATTAAGACAAGGAAAAATGAATTCATCTACAAAAGCGATAGGCTTGCTTTGATTATTTTTAAATAAAATAATGGCGTTCATTATAATAAGAATTAAAATTTCAGATGATTTCTCGCCTTTTAATTGTTGTGCGATTTTCTTTACTGAGTTTGCTCTCTGTCGCCCTGAATCGCCATGCATAAATGCAGAAAATAAATCAAATCCATATCTGAAATACGTTGTTTGAGTCGAACTGAAATAATATTTTAAATAGGTGTCAGAAGCTACAATCAATGCAGAACAAATTTTATCATGTACATTGCCTTGTTGATAAACGTCCAATCGTTGATCGCGTACTTTCTGCACTCCTCTAGCAAAACGCTTATCCACTAATGCACACTCATTTAATTCAGCTTTTTTAAAATCAGAAAATATAAATGGTAATAATTCTTCTGGTAGTGATTCAAAGTAATTTAGTGCAGGTTGCCGGGTGTTTTTTTTTCTTCTAAACATAGGTATCTCCCCATCATGGTTTCAGGTTGAACTTATCAATTTGCATTATTTATAAGCTGATATTAGTTTTAATCACTTAATATTAAGCAGCAAAGATATTACTTCCAATCTCTCTTTCTATTCTGATACTATTTATAAAGGTTGCTATTCGTCACTCTGATTGGGATAGAGACAGATTCCATAATTCTCAAAATATTTCCGCCTAAAATATTTTTTATATCGTCATTAGAGTAGTCGCGCGCTATTAGCAACTCCACCACGAATAAAATATCTTCTGGTTGTAAACATTTCCACTCGCGCTTATTCCCTGCTATATTTGCATAAGCTTCTGGATGGGTTATTTGTTGCTTCTGCATAAAGTCTTCAAACTGGTCAGAAAAGTAAAGATTCTCTAAACCGATAGCGACATGCTTTGCACCTACTAGCTTTACTATATAATCAATATGATCCACATATTTATCAATACTCGCCTTAGGATCCCCTAATAATATTCCTATCCCATTAATGCCAATCACCCCATTCGTTTTTGCGATAGCCTTGATTTGTTCATCATGGACATTTCGCACGTGCGGATGAATACCATACACACCAGAATGTGAAATCATCATGGGTAGTTTGGTTAAGTTCAATGCGTCCATCGTCGTTTGATAACCCGTATGTGCACCATCAATAATTATTCCTAGCCTATTCATTTCTGCAATAAATTTTTTACCAAGATGGCTAAGGCCGCCATCTCTTTCTTCAATAACTCCATCACCCATGGGCGTACGAATATTATAGGCTAATACTAAACTAGTAATTCCTAGTTCATGAAATAATTCCAATAAATCAATATTTTTTCCTATTGGGCTTGTTCCTTGAAACATTAAACGTAAGGCAATTTTATTTTCTTTTTTTGCCTGCAAAATATCCTCTTTTGATTTTGCTAAAATATATTTATCGGGATTCTGAAAAATATACTTTCTTATCTGCGATAAATAGTCTAATGTCTGCTCAGTGGTACTTTCGTCATTAGCAATGGATAGTGTTAATGCGTGAAAGCCTGCTGTTTTATATCTGTCGACGAGTGCCCATTTTTCGGTAAAAGTCCAAGGCATTGCCATTTCAAATCCAAGTTGACCATCAATTATGACGGCTTCTTGAAGTATACGTTTTGCTTTATCATGAATATTCATATCATACCCTATTATTTTTATTTCCAGACTTGCTGAATAACACGTAAAAAATTCCCGCCCAAGATATCTTTAACGGTAGATTCTGAGTAAGAACGTGTCAGTAACACTTCAATTAATTCATTAATTTTTTCAGGTTGAAATGAATCAAAAGAATGCATAGAGCCGTAAGTTTTTGGGTAAGTGGTGACGCCAGCTTTTTCATAAAATGTTCCTAAAATTTCATGGAAATAAACTAAATCTAATCCCAAGGCAATGTGCTGAACGCCCACTAAATCTGCTATATAATCAATGTGGTCGACTAATTTTTGGCTAGTTGATTTTTCAGAGCCTAACAACAACGAGGTGCCATTCACACCAATGATCCCCCCTTTGCCTGCAACCGCTTTAATTTGCTCATCGGTTAAATTACGAATATGTGGAGCAATATGATAAGCATTTGAGTGAGAAAAAATGACAGGGTCTTTTGAAGCTTCAATTGCATCTAACGATGTTTTAATTCCACCGTGTGATAAGTCAATCAGCATGCCGACGCGGTTCATTTCTTCGATCATCCTAAAACCTAACTGACTTAAACCTCTATCTATTTTTTCAACAAGCCCATCACCCAAACCATTTCGCGTATTGTAACAAAGCAAAATATAACGGATGCCTAACTGGTAATAGGTCTCAACCATATTGATATCATTGGCCAAGGGTGTTGATCCTTGTAACCAAAATCCTAAAGCAAGTTTGTTTTCCTGCTTTGCGCGCTGAATATCGATCGCTTTATCGACAATGAGATATTTATGGGATTCGTGTCGAATCTTGGCGCGATGGCGAGAAAGATACCGTATCGTTGTTTCAAGGCTTGTAAACTCACCTGCTATAGCCAGCCCTGCATAATGAAAGCCGGACTGACTATAACGATCCAATATCTCCCATTTATGCGGTACTTCAATTTCTGGCTCAAAACCTAATGCTAGGTCTGCTATAATCGATTGATTTATAATATTTTTAACTTGCCGTTGCAAAGAATTCATCGCTTTACTTCTGTTTTGGTGGGTAGTTTTCAAGCCTATATTATTTTTATAGACGTGATAATATAGGCGTATCTAAACACTTTGTTTTTTGCTGAGAACAATGCATGTCTATCCTCAATCAGATGGAAATTTTTTATTTTGTCGCAACCTGGAAAAGTTTTTCACGGGCGGCTGTAGAGTTGAAAGTCTCAAAGAGCTATATAAGTACGCAAATTACAGCTTTAGAAAATGAGTTAGGCGTTAAATTATTACATCGGACAACACGTCACCTTAGTCTGACTGAAGAAGGCATGCTCTTCCTTGATTCGTGTGCAAAGATAATAAGTGAAAAGCAGCTCGCAACTTCGTTAATGAACGATTCCCACATTGAACCCTCTGGGCATTTAAGAATTACAGCTCCACCTTCTATGTGTACAACATTTTTAGCGGAATTGCTGCCAAAATTTCAGAAGCAATATCCTAAAATTTCCTTAACAATCGATGCATCCTCTGCAATTAAAAATTTGTTACAACATGGTATCGACGTTGCGTTACGAATCACGCAAACTCCAGATGAGAATTATATAGCAAGATTACTGACAAGTTTTCGTTTTGTTGCGTGCGCAACGCCAGCGTATTTAAAGCGCATGGGAAAACCTAAAATACCAGATGATCTATTACAGCATAATTGTCTGATCTATTCCGCCGATCCAACACAAAACCGATGGCCTTTTCAAATACAACAGCAAATTAAAATTATCACCGTGCAAGGGAACTTGATGTCTTCTAATAGCTCCATTATTAAAAGCTCCTTACTTGCCAATAATGGCATTGCGCGATTGCCAGACTACATTGTAATCAATGAAATATTAAAAAAGAAATTGGTTATGCTTTTTGAGGAGAATATGAAAATTGAAATGCCACTTTATGCTGTTTATCCATGTAGTACGGTTATTCCTCCTAAAATTAAGTGTTTTGTTCAATTCCTGAAAGAAAATATCCAAATTCATTAATGTCTTTTAAAGTGGACTAGCTAGAACGGTCATGTGAAAATAGACGGTAATATCGTTCTTTAAATATCAAGTTCAGCAAGCTTGATAGCTTTGTTAGTATTGTTCGATAATTTAATTTCAAGAACGGTATTATTAATCTGGCTTGCTATAAAGTCAGCACAAGGTTTTATGAGCTCCATCAGATCATCCCAATTTTCCTTTTCTTCTCCTTTACAAATTGCCTTTGCCTTTCTCATAACTGGACGATACTGTTCAGGTAAGCGATCAATAGCCCAGTCAGCAGCAGCTGGTTTGGAACGAATAGCATCCGTCTTCAAAGTACTCCAAATTCGAGCATAGGTTAATAGTACATTACGCGTATCACTACTCAGTTCTGACATTAAATTTGGTAATGCATCGGTTGTAGCGAGCATAAAATCCTGGTAAGGAACGCGTGGCAAAGCGTGATCCGGATCAGTCCCGAGTAATGTTTTACTAGCTAATAAAATTTGGGTAATGAGTAAAGCAAGATCAGGCATTTCTTTAGTTGTCCACGGCTCTATAATGCCGCTTTCAAATTTTGTTCGTAACCAATCGCCATATTGAAAATCAAAATTGGGTGGATAATGCCAAGGATTAATTTCTGATTTTTTTACAATAGTCATTTCAATTGGTAATTTTGAGCTTTTCATATAGATACCAGAAATTTGAAGTAAATTTGCAACTAATTTAGTTTTTTCTTCATGGGTAGAAGAGCGATCTGAAACAACAAATAAATCAATGTCGCTATATTGCTGTAATCCGCCCAAGATTGCTGAGCCATACAGATACACGCCTAATAGGTTTTCTCCGAAAATATCCTTGAGTAAATTGAGACATTGGTTAATTTGTTCTTCAGTTTCATTTTCTAATATAAATGTCATGGGGTTTATATTTCACGGTTACCGGTTTTTTCTGGAAATAGGCTAAGCATTCTGATTCCTTGATAAATTTAATCCGTTAGGATTCATTAAGAAAATCACTCTTCACTTACTGGTTAAGGCTTCAATTTTTTTTAGTAACTCAGGCATATTAATCGGTTTTGGCTCATACGCATCGGCGCCTGCGTGAAAGGCTTTTTGATGATCTTCGGCAAGCACATGAGCAGTTAACATAATAATAGGAATATGATTGATACGGGAATCAGCCTTGATTTTCTTTGCTGCTTCATAGCCATCCATTACCGGCAATCCTACATCAAGTAATATAATGTCAGGAAGAACACTGACCGTTGTATTGTAACCTTCAAGGCCATCTTTTGCTATGATCATTTCGTAACCTTTTCGCTCTAACCGCATTTTTAGCATATAAATATTATCTTCATTATCTTCTACGTATAGAATTTTTTTGGACATTATTTATCTTCTCCCTCGTTTTTAACCATCACGATATTAACTAATCGACTTAATGATTCAAACAAATCTTGTTTAGTGTGCGCCGATTTTTCAATAACTTCGTATACTCGACCGTATAAGCGGTCAGTATCGTCTGCAGGTAATATTTTTGATGTGATCCCGATAACAGGAATAGACCAATTCACTGTTGCCTCCCAATTATCTATATACTCTAATCAATCCATTATAGGCTACTTTGAATCAACTTAAACGATGTCGTGCACTTCATT
>CAYUYG010000079.1:0-7254 GCA_964449125.1 uncultured Coxiellaceae bacterium
ACAGCTACAACTACAGTTACAGCTCTGGATACAGATCCAGCTTCAGATACAGCTTTAGCTCCAGCAGATTCATCTACAGAACCAAAGCCAGATTCTACTGCGCTGACAAGACCAGCGTTAGCTGCCACTCTTTTTGCTCCCGGCCATCATCCGGATGAACCGACTCAACAGGGCCTAGTTGATATCCAGTCAGTAGAGCGAAAATTAGACTCCTACCTAGAGAAGCGATCCGGTTTTTTTAATCAATTTCGAGTATTTTTCTCTAGAACTAATTTTACCGATATTTCTTCGGGTAGTTTGAACACCCACAAAAGAAGTTTAATTACAGCCCTTAAGGATCATATAAAGGGTAAAGAATTTACAGTTGATCAGATGAAGGATTTATTAAATATTACTCATAGAATGAATCTTATTCTCGAAGAATTATACGAAGAAAACAAATTACGCTCTATTAAGTCAGAAGATATTCAACTTTTAATTAAAAAAATATTTGAGGCGGTCGAATCTCACCAAGGCAACAAGCTCCTTAAAAACAAAAGTACTCGTGAGATCTTCTTAGCGAGCATATTCTCCACTGTAAAAAATGCAGAAAATTCTCAATCAACTATTGCTAATGAATTTTATAAAAAAAATATAACTATAGTTAATCGTAAATTACAGATACCTAAAGAAAGACGTGACGATGATTTTCGAGCTGGAAAACATTATTTTATGCATTCTAGTCTATTAGCACAAACTATTGCTGAAATCGCAGAACAACTTCCTAAACGAAAAAATCGATTTGCTTTCTAAGACCAATTAACATAGTTAATTAACTTGTAAACATTCCGGAATCTTTTAATCTAGAAATATTTCTGCATAATGGCCTCCAGATTGATGGAGGCTATCATACAATCAAAAATTCAGAAAATAAATTTCGGTAAGACTTTGAAATTCATCACTAATTTTACAGAGAAGATCTTGGAGAATCTTGATCATTGTGAGGTCAAGCGGCGATGAAACGTTGCAACCCACTTCATCGCAAACTATTAAATGCCCTGTAGAGTAACCGTTAATTTGCGAGTATGGCTGCGCAAACGGTGTTCCCATAAATAAATACCCTGCCAGCGCCCAAGCCCTAATTGATGATCCGTCACGGGAATAACGAGGAAGCTTTGAGTTAAGACAGTACGCACATGGGAAGGCATATCGTCAGGACCTTCATCCGTATGCTGAAAAAGCTTATCGCCATCGGGAATAAGCCGTGTCATAAAAGCTTCTAAATCACTCAGAACCAGCGGATCAGCATTTTCACATATACTGAGAGAGGCACTGGTATGGTGTAGAAAAAGATGACACAAGCCAGTCTTGATGGCGGCATCCTCCACCAAGCGAGCTATTTCAGTCGTGATATTAATTAATCCACGTCCAGGTGTCTCAAATTGTATAAAATGTTGTGTCAATATCATTATAGTGTCAACGGCTTATAGCTAATTACGATTGGTTTAACATGCAGATCACTTTCCAGTCGTTGCGCAAGTGTGCGCGCACGTGCATGCTGACTTTCAGGTCCCACAAACACACGGGTATTCTCACCTGCCGTCATCGCAACATGTTGCATGAAGGCATGATATCCGTTTAGACGCAGTTTATTAACTAAACGCAATGCATTGGTTTTATTTTTAAAGCTACCGATTTGCACTACCCACGCAGAGCCTTTAATACTGGCCAAACCATTATCACCCGTTGCAGCTTCGAGTTTAATGAGCTTCGATCTGGTTTTATTTGCCATCAATTGTTTTGAGGCCATATTCTTTTTGTCATGACGCGCAACTTGCATCACCTTGCGACCTGGCGTTTTTGCTTCTTGAGTCTGACGTACTGCGATACTAGCAGGTGCTTGATCTTCCTCATCCGTAATGGCAGGCGCCAATTCCATTGCCTTCACGGCGGGATTGCCTGTATCAAGCGCAGGCTTTTCTGAGTTTTCAGCAGTTGATGGGGGGGCAGCAACTGCATTATCGGGCTGCGTTTGATTAATAATGCTGGGGCGATTGGCTAACAAATTTGGTTCTTCAGTATTTTGTGCCTGATCAGTGTTTGGCTTCTGAGGTTGATCCGGCGTTGGCTTGGGTTGTTCTGTCGCTTGCGCTTGCAATGCTGCTGGATTTGGCTGCATTGAAGGACGATCCACAATAACATCATCTGGAACCATAGCAGAATCTGCGCTGGCAACTTGTTGGCTTTGTTCCGGAAAGGGTGGTGCTTTAACGAGTGTGGTTTCTGCTGGAACGTCTTTGCCACCCTGGAATAATGGTAATAATACAATTACTAATCCAACGACTACACAAGCCCCTATTATTCTTTGTTTCGTTTTACTTTCCATATATCACCTCAAAAAAAACATCGTTCCTAAAAAATGCTTGCGGTATTGTATTATATTTTTTTAGTAGAAAGAATTTTTTGTTTGGTTAATTTTGCAAGAAGTTGCGCAATCCTGTCTTGCATATCGCCACGGTGCACAATCATATCGATCGCACCATGTTCTAATAAAAATTCACTGCGCTGAAATCCTGCGGGTAATTTTTCGCGGACCGTTTGTTCAATTACACGCGGACCTGCAAAACCAATCAAAGCATTGGGCTCGGCAATAATAATATCGCCCAGCATCGCAAGACTGGCAGACACACCACCCATGGTAGGACCGGTTAAAACTGAAATGAAAGGTAAGCTTTGTTCTGATAGTTGCGCAAGCGCCGCACTGACCTTCGCCATTTGCATTAAGGAAATCAATGCTTCCTGCATGCGCGCCCCGCCGCTTGCCGAAAAGCAGATAAAAGGTGATCGGGTTTCAATGGCAGTATTAACGCCGCGCACAAATCGTTCGCCCACTGCAGCACCCATTGAACCGCCAATAAAACCATATTCAAATGCCGCCACCACCACTGGCAAACTGCGCAAGGTTCCGCGCATGACAACCATGGCTTCTTTTTCACCGGTATCTTTTTGAGCGGCAGTTAAACGATCTTTATATTTTTTTAAGTCTTTAAATTTCAGCTTGTCTTCAGGACCGACATCCGCCCCGATTTCAACACCCGGCGCATCTAAAAAATAATTTAAGCGTGTGCGCGCGGAAATGCGGATGTGATAATCGCACTTGGGACAAACTTCTAAATTTCTTTCCAGTTCGGATCGGTATAATACGGAGTTACAATTATCACACTTGGACCAGACCCCTTCAGGCACACCTTTTTTGGCACTGGTGCCTGTTCTGATACGGGAAGGCAACAGTTTTTTAAACCAGCTCATCAGACAACCCTTTGCTTTTGGAATGGATTAAAGTAACGCAATTTTACGCCAAAATGAATAAGCACGCTGTTATTTTTTGCTCGTCTGTAAGATTTATCTTTTAACTATATTTATCAGTAAGTTACAAGTTTATATTCAATGAAAATGACAGAAAGATAAGGTGTCCGCCTGCACGAACACCTTAAGGCTACTGAGGGCGAGGAGAATCTGGAATGCGATCTATGACAATTTCTATGGCATTGCTTTCGCATGGCGAAGCAAAGAACCCGCAAATACTCGTTGATTTACCCTGCTCGATTCGGCCACCTTCCCAGCGTTGGGCCGCCTCAACACTTTGCCCCCAAATAAGAGCACCGACTCCATAACCTGAGAACATGCCACCAAAAGACAAACTTATGGCGGTGATAGCTTGCAACGCCGGGGTAAACGTCGCGATTACGGCATTCTCAACCATAAACAAAATACCACAACCCGCACCCATACCAGCGAACATACAACCACCAATACAGCACACACCGCCACAACAACAGACAACCGTGGAACAATCTGACATTAGCTTTGCGCATTCAGTATAATCTTCACAATAAGAAATGCTTGGACCCGCTTCAATATCATGTGCTTTCTCAATTATTTCAAATGGGTCCTTTTGAAATGGATTAACCAACAGCTCTTCATCATCTGAAATGGAATTTTTTTTTGAATTATTACAGTTAAACACTGTAAGCATTCTAGTAAACGAGCTGGGCTCTTGTCTGAGCATTTTTTGTATCCTTAGTTAGTTGTATAAGCGGTTGCAGACTATATAGAGCGGAATATTTTCTGTCAAACAGCAGATTTATTTTTGATCTAGATTAAAAAAGGAAAAAACCCGGGGAAGAAGGAAAAAGATAAGGTTCCGGATAACACACTTGCATTAAATATAATCCATCCGGTGGTGCCGTTTCGGCAGCGGCACGCCGATTTTTTGCAGTCAAAACTTCTTGCATCCATTGTGGTTCTTTCAAGCCGCTGCCAATTTTTAATAATACGCCCGCTATATTTCGCACCATGTGATGTAAAAAAGCATTCGCCGTAATTTCCAGAATAACAAAATCACCGCGTCGTGAGGCGTTAAATTCCATTACATTACGCATGGGCGAATTGGAGTTGCATTGGGAGGAACGAAACGAACTAAAATCCTGTTCGCCAATTAAATAATTACCCGCTGCCTGCATACGCTCAACGTTTAGTGGATAATAATGCCAAGTAACTTTGCTACTCAAGGTCGCCGGGCGAATGGGATGATTATAAATAATGTATTGGTATTTGCGCGATAAAGCTTTAAAACGTGCATGAAAACTATAATCAACATGCTTTGCCCAACGCACAACAATGGAAGGGGGTAAATGTGAATTCGTGCCCCAAAGCCACGCATCAATATGACGTTTTGCATTCGTGTCGAAATGCACAACTTGACCAGTAGCATGCACATTAGCATCGGTACGGCCCGCGCAAAATAGGAAAACCGGCTCATTAGCGACCGTGCTTAAAGCATCCTGCAAAACACCTTGGACAGTCGTTAAGCCTCGCTGGGCCTGCCAACCATAAAAACCATGACCGTTATATTCAATGCCTAATGCAATACGCATCAAATGTGACTCAATAACTGACGCGCTTCCATTTGCTGCGTTGCACTTCCCTGTTCGAGTACTTGTTCAAGAATTTTTTTAGCGAGGTGTTTCTTCTCTGTTTCAAGATAAGCACGCGCTAAGTCCAGTTGTGTCGATAAAAGATCATCACCAGCAATGGCTGCCATATCGTTAATGGTAACATTGTGCTGCGCGACAACTTGTTTACTCGCCGCGATCGAGATCGGCGCCTTTGGTGCAAGTTTTACTTTAGGTGTCGAAAATAATTTTGAAATCAAATAAATGCCCGCAATCAGAATACAGACCGCACCTGCCCCAATTGAAATCAATAAACTTAAATAACTTTTAAGGATAAGAGTTATCATGACGGTTGCATCGCAAGATAATCGGAATGAATAAGCTGTTCAGCAATTTGAAGCGCATTTAAAGCAGCACCTTTACGTAAATTGTCTGCGACAATCCACAAATTCAAACCCTTCGCATGCGAAAGATCTTCATGTATGCGTCCGATATACACAAGATCATTACCTGCCGCATCCTTAACGGGTGTAGGGGGTACATGTCCCGACATCACTTTAATACCTGGTGCATTGGACAATAATTTAATCGCTTGTTCAGCACTGATTTTATCTTGTGTTTCGATATGCACAGAAGCTGCATGACCACAAAAAACTGGCACGCGTACAGCCGTTGGATTAATTGCCAAGGTATCGTCGCTAAAAATTTTACGCATTTCCCAGACAATCTTCATCTCTTCACGGGTATAACCATTATCCTCAAAATCATCGATCTGCGGTAAAACATTAAATGCAATTTGCTGAGAATAAACTTTAGGGTGTACCTTTTCGTTAGCAAGCAATTGGCGAGTTTGCTCGGTGAGTTCCTGCACAGCTTCCTTGCCTGTTCCAGATACGGATTGATAAGTCGCCACATTGATGCGCTGAATACCCACTGCGTCGTAAATGGGTTTTAAACCCACTGCGATGGGAATGGTATTGCAGTTTGGATTAGCAATAATTTTCATCTTCCTGCATTCAGCGAGTGCGTGCAAATTAACTTCAGGCACAATCAACGGCACGTCAGCATGATTCCGGTAATAATAGCTTTTATCGATTACTAGATTACCGGCTTTAGTCGCCTTGGGTATATAGTCAGAAGCGAGTTGATTCCCAACGCAAAAAAAAGCAAGATTGGATTGGCTAAAATCGAATTCAGCCAAATCATGCACGCGGTATTTTTTACCGCGAAACACCATGTCTTTGCCGGCGGATTGGTGGCTTGCTACCAAATACAATTCTTCAATTGGAAAATTGCGTTCCTCAAGAAGAGACAGGACCGTACCCCCGACTAATCCGGTGGCGCCCACAATCGTAACTGAATAAGCACTCATTGTTTTTTCAAACCTCGCTACTTCATTTGCTCAACACTTTGTAACCAGATACTAATCGCTTCACCCATTAATTCCGGACTGCTTTCCTGTGCGAGATGTAACTCTTCGCCCAAATCAATAATTTCCAGATTCGGTAAATTATCTTTCGCCCATATTAATGTTGCAATTGTTGTAATAAAACCTGGTACTGAATAAAGCATCAATTTAGGCAATTCAGAATGGGTTAATTTTTCTGAATAACTATTAATAATGGTCGTCACCTTCGTCTCAACATCATGTTGCGGCAATTCTTTTAAATATTGCAAAATAGGCTTGCCTGCCCCTGATTGCTCGAATGGCTGCCGATAATAACTCATTTCTTCTTCAGTTAATTGCCGCATCACATTTTGCGGTAAAACTTTATCTATAAAAGAAATACCATTGTTAACGATATCTGCTGCCACACCTTCATTTTCAAGTTCGTTAATTTGTTCCTGAAATGGCAAGGAGACATCATCTGCATTCACTTGCCGCAAAAAGGCTTCGTAAAATACTAGCCCTTTCATATTTTTTTCATTCCGCATGGCGTAATCAAATCCTATAATTGACCCCCATCCATGCATCACCAGCGTAATGTTTTTTAAGCCCAAAGTCTCGATAAACTTGTCGATATAATGGATATGATCCGTAATGGAATAATTAATATCTGGCTTGTCTGATTTTCCAAAACCCACTAAATCTGGTGCGATACATCTGCCAAGTGGAGCGAGATAAGGAATAATATTCCGCCACACATAACAAGACGTGGGAACCCCATGTAAAAACAAAATGGGATCACCCTGCCCCGCTTCAACATAATGTATCTTGGATCCATTCACCTCAGTATATTTTGAGGTATAAGCCAGCTCTCTTGAAATCCTTTCATTTATCATACTATCGTCCTTTATAATGCCTGTGAAAAATAAAATA
>CAYUYG010000080.1:0-7224 GCA_964449125.1 uncultured Coxiellaceae bacterium
TATCTTGAAATCGGCGATAATATTACCATTCGCGAATTTTGCACGCTGCATCGCGGTACCGGCCATGATAAGTCCCTCACGAAAATTGGTAACCATAATTTATTTATGGCCTATGTGCATATCGCGCATGATTGTGAAGTGGGTAATCACACTATTTTTTCCAATAATGCTTCGCTCGCTGGCCATGTTAAAGTCGAAGATTTTGTTGTTTTAGGTGGTTTTTCCGGCGTGTTTCAGTTTTGCCGTGTCGGTGCATACAGTTTTATTTCTACCAATTCCGTTGTCATTAAAGACGTACCCCCATTTGTGAAAGTCTCGGGTTATTACGCTAAACCTTTCGGGTTGAATACCGTGGGTCTGCAGCGCCGCGGTTTTGGAGAAGATACCATTACGATATTACGCCGCGCGTATAAAGTCATTTACCGCAATGGCAATACCGTAGCCAAAGCACTTGAAGAATTACAAGCACTTGATTGTCCCGAAGTGAAGCGGTTAATTCAGTTTATTGAGGCATCCAATGCCGGGATTGTCCGTTGAAAATTGGTATTCTCGCTGGTGAAGCGTCCGGTGATTTATTGGGCGCGAAATTGATTCAAGCTTTACGTGACCGCTGTCCAGATTTGCAAATTGAAGGAATTGGTGGTCCCGCCATGATCGCTGCAGGCTGCGACAGTTTATTTGATATTGAACGTCTGGCAGTGATGGGATTTGTTGAGCCGCTTATGCGCCTTCCGAGTCTGATTCAATTGCGCCGTGATTTATACCGCCATTTTACGCAGAATAAGCCCGATATTTTTATAGGTATTGACGCCCCAGATTTTAATATTGGCTTGGAATTGAAATTACGTCGTGCCGGTATTCCTGTTGTGCATTATGTCAGCCCCAGTGTTTGGGCATGGCGGCAAAAACGCATTCATAAAATTGCGAAAGCCGTTGACATGATGCTAACGCTTCTACCTTTTGAAGCGAAATTTTACGAACAGCATCACGTGCCGGTACGGTACGTCGGTCATCCGCTGGCTAGTCAAATTCCTTTGCAGCCCGATAAAATTGCGGCACGTCATGCCTTATGCATTGACGAACAAGCAACCTATATTGCTTTGTTGCCAGGCAGTCGTAAGCAGGAAATTCGTTATCTTGCAGAACCCATGTTGCAGGCTGCCAAATTAGCCTGGCAGAAACGTCCGGATTTAAAATTTTTTACTGCGCATGTGAATGAACAGCGCTATCAAGAATTTTACGAAGCTTATAAAAAATATGCTCCAGATTTGCCACTCGAATTTTTTACGCGACGCTCACAGGATGTCATGGCAGCAGCTGATGTTGTAGTCGTGACTTCGGGTACCGCAACCTTGGAAACGATGTTGTTTAAAAAACCCATGATTATTGCTTATCGCATGTCAGGTTTGACTTATCAATTAGCGAAGCTATTGGTTAAAACACCTTATGCAGGTTTGCCAAATTTATTAGCGAATGAATTGCTCGTGCCTGAGCTGATTCAAGACGCAGTTAAACCAGAAACAATTGCTGAGCATATTCTTGATTATCTCGATCACCCTGAAAAAGTTACGCAGCTACAAACTAAGTTCACTGAGTTGCACAAACAGCTTTGTCAGGATTCTGCTAGTTCTATCGCGGATGCGGTATTGAGCGTCATGCAAAAATAATTATTCATTCCCATGATTAACATGGGAATGAATATAGGAATATTTTATTTTGCCGCTACCTTCGTAAAAATAACTGAACCGCTATACTGTTCATCAAGCGTGAAACACACGCCGACGCGGAATGGTTCGCCTGGGTTAGGATTGCTTATTTGTTTTTTTTGGGGATCATATTTGAAACTATAACCCATCGCTCCTTCCCCATGCATTATAAGTTCTGTGCCATCTGCATTTTTAACAACATTATAAATTATTCCATCGTCACCAAAGCTACAAATGCCACCTTGGTTATCGGTATAAGTTGTCGTGACATCATATTGCTGAGGATTTGCTGTTTTTCTTATGGCAATGTCGAAATTACTTTCGGTTTTAGTATATTTATTTGTCTCATGATAATTCCACTTACCATAGACAAAATTAACATCTGGCATGTGCTTGGGATCGTAAAATACGTAATGAGCCGATCTAGCGGTGAGGGTTACAAGATGTTGTTGATCATCGCGCGTAATGGTTTCACCGGTTATGCATTGGAACGAGGTGTTTGATGTGATGGTACACATATCGGTAGCAGAATAGCCGCCTGGGAAAGTGTAATCAATATGATACTGCTGGCCCGGGGCGTCGCTTGGTTGGATATTAAGTTTGTAGGTGTTAACCCCATCAAAATAAGCCCATTGTTGTACGAAAGGATCTGCTGCATAACACATCGAACTATAACTTAAAAAAGGTAATGCCAATAAAAATGATTTTTTTATTAAACTCATGAATTCTCTCTTTAACATTGATAAAAACTGAAGGCGCATTATAAAAGAATTACTATCACCTTGTAACTGGGTACAAGGTGATAGAGAGGGCGGTTAATTATTTTGAAGTTTGCCTGGCGTAACTTTAGGTAAGGGGGCAACAGGTGGTTTTGCACCGGTCGGAGAAAGCCCGCGCACGGGTTGTGCATTGCTGGGTCTTGCCGCAGCGTTGGCTTTTCTGCATCGCGTGGTTCGACATTGCATTTTGCAGTTACCATCGACGCAGCCATAGCAACCCCAATCAGACCAACAGCAAGCCCAGTTACCGCCTTCAGAACCGGTAAAGGTGCCGCCGGAAACTTCGCAGGTGTTCTTTACACCGTCACTGCTACCGCCATTATTTTGCTGGGCATTGACACTAAACGGCAATGCTAAAATAAGTAAAAATAAACAATTTAAAATGATGCGACGCATACATCCTCCTTGAGTTAAAATCGCGTAATTAGTCTATCATTTTCTTATTTACGCAGCATTGCTCAATGACCATCTTATTAAATATTTTATGTTATGATGGATGGAATCGCTGTTTAGGAGTTTGTGGTCATGGAAAAAGACATCTTTAAAAAATTAACTTTATCAGTCATGGGCTTAATTGAAGTCCTTTCATTTAATTCTGCGCGTGCAGAGCGCGGCGATTTTCATGCGTTATATCGCGGTCAATCTATTGATAATCTGATTATTCAGTTCATGGAAGAAAATAATATTCCTGGATTGGTAGTGGCCATTGTTCAGGCACCTTATATTCCGCGCGTGGTTGGTTATGGTATGGCGGATACAGCTTCTAAACGCTTAGTTGGCACGAACACCGTTTTTAATATTGGTCAAATGACAACAGCATTTACAGCGGTTGCAATTATGCAGCTGAAAGAAGAAAACAAACTGACACTCGATGATCCAATCAAAAAATTTATTCCGAATGTTCCGGCAGCGTGGCATGATATTACGATTCGACAATTGTTTACCCACACCTCCGGCTTGCCAAGTTACACTGATTTAAAAGAATTTAATTACAGTACACCGTTTTCAGTTGATCAAATTATCCAGCTTTTTAAAGAAAGACCTTTATTGTTTGCGCCTGGGACCAATGTTGCAAATAGTGCGACCGATTTTTATTTATTGGGTGTGATCGTAGAAAAAGCCAGTGGCGTTTCGTATGAAGAATATGTAACCAAAAATCAAATTGAACGAGCTGGATTAAAGCATACCTTTTTTCTATCGACGCTTAATACGATTAAAAGTGAAATTAATAATGGTTCAAAACCCTTTAAGCACGATCAATTCAAGCATGATGTTGCTTTTATTAATCCTACTGAACAGGCAACAGGCTATACTGCGCCAGAGGATAAATTAATCGAAGCAAAACCCAGTCACTGGCAAGCCGCGCATGGCAATGCAGGTATCGTTGCTTCTGCGGAAGATATTAGTATATGGGACATCGCGCTAGCAGGGGATATCTTAATTAAAGACGCGAGCGATCGAGCATTTCTTTACGGACCGGTTACCTTGAGCAGTGGAAAAGTCATTCCAGCCAATGCGGGATGGCAATTTCCCGGTCATGGGGGTCTTATGTATATCACGGGCAATGTGCCGGGTTTTTCTAGTTATCTAAGTCGATTTACTGATTCAAAAGAATTGGTTTGCGTGACGTTGTTAGCGAATAAGGATAATGTAAAAGGTCTGGATATATTAGCTCGTAAAATTGCTGGTTCTTATGATAGCCATTTGGCTGCACCGCCAAGTGCGCCTTGGGCGATGACAGTGCAGAGTCCTTATACAGTCGAGGAAACATTGGACCGTGCGACCAAAATTGTCGAAGCACAGGGTGGAAAAGTATTTGGACGTATTGATCATAGCGGTGAAGCTGCAAAAGTTAATCAGAAATTGAATCCAACGCAAGTCTTGCTTATTGGCAATCCCAGTAAGGGCACTGTGCTCATGCAAACCAATAATGCGATTGCAATGGATTTGCCTTTAAAAATTCTGGCCTGGCGTGATGACAAAGCTCATGTGTGGGTGAGTTTTACCGATCCAGTAGCATTAGCAAAAATCTATAATGTAGGTGGTCTTGATCCACAATTGAAAAAAATGCAGGAAGCTTTGATTCAACTCGTGACGAAGGCAACAACGCCGTATTAAATCCGAAGCGCACGCGTTATTTGAATTCATGCGTTTGAACTAAACCCATGGTTGTCACTGGATATCAGAAATACTGTCGTACAAGATTAAGGCTTAAGTCTTCATTTATAAAAACATTAAGATTAATGACGAAAACGTGGAAGTAGAGAGACTTGTTTGCCGAGACGTTCAATATTATTAACCAATTCTTGATTAATGTGCATTGAAGCAGTGTTTTCGGTGCATGACGGAAATGTTATCGAAAAATTATCTATCAAATCTTGGCAAGCCTGGATATATACGTTTAAGACGGTAGTATAAATCTTTTGAGTTAGATCAACAGTAAGGTCAACCGTAGGTAAAGGCTTTTCCAGCATGGATTGATAGATTTGCTGCATTTCTTGAACGTTTCGTAAGGTTAATGTGATGCCATGTTGTAGAATTTGTGGACTTCTGGCAAAAAAGCTAAGTAATCTTCTCGGTGCTATATCAAGGTCAATCAGGACTAACCCTTTATCATTATAACCCCAGTTTTCCGGTTTTAAATCGTCTATAAAGGTTGTTGCCACCATAAATTTTGAAATACCCGTCTCACCAATTTTATCAACTATAAGTGCTCTGATTTGCACAGCGTCATTAAAGAAAGAATGATGGGTTTTGGTTGTAAATGTCGTAGCGCTAACAAAATTTTCAATTTCTTCTGTTGCAAAATAAAAAATACCCTTATCGGATAAAATCGTTGCTTCCGGCGTAACAATGCCGACATTGTCGCGCATGAATTGTAGATTAAATATGCCTAATAAAGCATTTTGATACTCATCGTCAAATACTTTCATATAATATTTTTTAGTGTCAATAACACATATTTTTCCGCTGGAATGGCCTATTACTTTAGTTGCACAATTGTTTTTTGATTGAGAAATATCCTTTATAGGCACTCCTTTATAATTTAAACTTGGGGTGTGGTTTTCTTTTTTAGCGCTTGCTTGGTTTGCAGGCCAAAGAGCATAGGCTTGATTTTTTAATGCGCTTTCATCGGTGATTGCATTCGAATCATGCGCAGTGGCTGGTGTGGTAGTGGAGTTTGCAACTTGATCGAACTTAAATACTTTAATGTTTCGATAAACAATGGGTGCGACAACAACTGTCAGAGCTAATGCCAACGTAATTTTTTGAGTAGTCGTCAAGCAATTTACGCTGCGACCAAGGGGTGTCATCAAACATGCTTGCTGTTGCTCATGTTGGTATTTCTTTCTCTCGTAAGATAATTGGTTTTTTATTTGTAATTTATTATCTCGGCTATACATAATATTCTCTGTAATAAAATATTAAAAAAGTTATTTATCATATTGTAATAATTGTGAGAATTTATTATATATGTTTAAAATTAAGGCATCATTAACCGTGTAATATTAAATAATTTATTAAATCAAATGGATAATAATGCGTGTATAAAATAGACCATTGATTTTTAAGATTAAACCAATTGGATTTTATGTTTGCTTTTTAGGGTCAGTGCAGCCAGTAAACAAAATAACGCACTGATCATTAAGTAAAAGCTGGGTGAAAGCACATTATGAGTTGTTTTAATCAAATACGTGGCAATCAGCGGTGTTAATCCACCGAAAATTGCAAAACCGAGGTTGTAAGAAATAGCGATGCCGGTATACCGCACCGAAGTAGGAAATAATTCTACTAAAACACATGGAAAAATAGTGCAGCTACTCAACAGACTAACGATTAGCAAACCCGTGATTAAATCCGGCGTCGTTTGTTGTGCAAAACGTGCAAAAATTAAATGTGCGAGTAACAAAAAACCCAAGGAGCCAATCAGTAAAATTTTGCGCCTGCCAATATTATCCGATAATAAATTGACGCCAATTAATAACAGGGAATAAAGAAATAAATTAAGCGTGTTGAAAATGCTTACTTGCTGATTTGGGTAAGCCAGTATTGTCGTTAAATACGTTGGTAAATACAGAAATAAAAGATTGATGACGACCGTGCCAAGCCAGGTAAAAGCAATACCTTGTAAAATTTGCCGCCAATAGTGAGTAATGGCGGTTACCAGCGGCAGTTTGGCTTGTTGCACCGTTGTCTGGAAGGATAAAAACAGCGGACTTTCTGTCATTTGTTTGCGTAAGTAAAAACTGATTAATCCAAATATTCCGCCCAGTAAAAAGGGAATGCGCCAACCCCAGGCAAGTAATTGTTCGTGGGTCAAAAAACTATTCAAGACAAGACTAATCAATGAACCAACAATAATACCGAGATTAAAAAATGCAATGATAATGCCACAAGTAAATCCGCGGTAAGCAGGGTTAATGTGTTCGCAAGTAAAGGTCAGTGCGCCAGGAATTTCACCACCGACAGATAAACCTTGTATTAGGCGCAACGTAATTAATAAGACACTGGCAAGCGTACCAATGCTTTGATTGCCTGGTAGTAACCCAATTAGAAAGGTGGGTACGGCCATTAGAATAACGGAAGTAATAAAAGTGGATTTGCGTCCGTATTTGTCACCGAAGTGACTAAAGAGAATGCCCCCGATGGGGCGAATCAAATAACCAATTGCGAATACGGCATACACACTCATTAAGGAGGCAAACTTGTCTACGGCAGGAAAAAATATTTCACTGATA
>CAYUYG010000081.1:0-7193 GCA_964449125.1 uncultured Coxiellaceae bacterium
TACCTTCTTATATAAAAAAACTGGCCCCCATCGCTTTTGAAAAAACCATGTTATCTAACACATTAAGTTTAATAATTGCTGCCACGCTACTTCCTCTCTTTGGATGGCTTTCCGACTGCTACGGCAGAAAAATTTTACTAATTATCGCAACCATTGGTTTGATAATATTTTCTTATCCTTTATTTGTCTTTCTTAATCAGGCAACGTCTTTATTTGAAATTTTATTTGTGCAATTAAGCTTTTTGATTTTTGTCGTTCCGTTTGCCGCTATCATGCCAGCCTTATTTTCCG
Source organism: uncultured Coxiellaceae bacterium (assembly GCA_964449125.1). Taxonomy (GTDB): domain Bacteria; phylum Pseudomonadota; class Gammaproteobacteria; order DSM-16500; family DSM-16500; genus Aquicella. The sequence continues at coordinate 292 of CAYUYG010000081.1, forward strand.
AAATGTTTCCGACTGAAATTCGTTACACAAGTTCTTCACTTGCATCCAATATTGCATCGAGTATTTTTGGTGGTACGGCGCCTATTGTTGCTACTTATCTCATTTTAATAACAAATGATTCTAATTCACCGAGTTGGTATTTAATCATTGCTGGCTTAATTACATTGATCGCCATATTAAAAATGAAAGAATCTTATCGAAACTCACTTTAACCATAAACCCGCGTTTACAGCGGGCTAGGGTTAGTGAGATTTAAATCGCTTGCGTAAGTTCTTCTATTGCCACGCATTGGTTTCGCACTTCATTAATTTCACCGATATGCTCTTCAGACCAACGAGCCAATTCTTTACAGACATTGCTTAAATCTCTACCTAACACAGTCAAAGAATATTCAACTTTAAGCGGCAAAACAGGATAGGAACGTCTCAACACAAAACCATTTTTTTCTAAAACCCGTAAGGTTTGTGCTAATACTTTTTGGGAGATACCATTAATGCTGCGTTTTAATTCGCCAAAGCGATGGGTTTTTTCAGCAAGTACACTGATAATGAGAATGGTCCATTTATTACTTATTATTTCTAACACCTGTCGGGAAGGACAAACATCGCTATACACATCAAATTTTGTTTTCATTATGCATTCGCTAAAAAGAGATAGAGTAGCAAAACTTACTCCAACTTTATTCAGCAATATAATAGTTTTATTCTATGGGTATAATAGTACTTCACGCGACAGCAGCAATCATCGCAAAAATTTCTTTATTAATATTTGCCGCACTGGCAACAATACCATCAACTAATACTTTTTTGCTATTAAAAATAAATGGCAGGCCATTTTGGTTAGTCACAATGCCGCCGGCTTCTTGAACTAATAAAACACCCGCTGCAATGTCCCATTCATTTTTAGGACCTAGACTAAATGTTGCATCCGCTTTGCCCGCTGCAACCAAAGCCAATTTATAGGCAATTGAACCCACCACTTGCACATCATGTTGTTGAAACGCAGCCCATTCACCGCGATCGAATTCAGAGCGGCTTGCTAATAATGAAAACCGGTTTTGATTCGTGGAACGACAATGAATACGCTCAGCACCCAGCCAAGCACCAACACCACGCTCTGCTAAAAATAATTCGTTTTTGGCAGGATTAAAAACTGCTGCCAGTAAAACAACGCCCTGCTCAACCAAGGCAGCTGATAGAGCATATTCTGGAATACCCTGCGCGTATTCTTTTGTGCCATCGATAGGATCGATAATCCATACTTGTTTTTTTTGCAAACGCGCTGCATCATCCACGCTTTCTTCGGATAACCATCCTGCTTGCGGCCAATGTGCAAGCAATTGTTCCTTTAAAATATCATTGGCCAATAAATCAGCTTGCGTGACAATATCGCGATTGGATTTACGACTAATAGTGATATCGCTTCGTTGAATTTGCAAAACAGCCGCACCTGCTACCAGCACAGCCTGTTGCAAAGCTTGTAGTTCGAAACTAACCATACGATTTTACTAAACGCTTTACTTCACGCGCCTTGCGACGGCGTCCACGGAAAAAATCATCGACAAGTCGTAAAGGATAAACCAGTTTCCAGGGAATCGAACGCTGGGTGGTTTGAATATCACGTTTTAATTTCTTATTCGCCTTAAAAACACTGTCAAAGTAACAATACATAGGATAAATATTTTCAAAGTCCGTTTTAATAGATTGCCAAGCATCGCCAAATTCGTGACTTTCAAATGTTATTTGATCTTGTGCAAGTCGCATAAACAAATCATACATTTTCAGACAGACGGGCACGATGGACACCGCAGGGTGCGATGCAAAATCCTGATTATTGTAATCAAAATGTTGTAATTTACTGTCAAGAAATTCATTTGCATATTCATCCATGTCCGCACCGGGCAGATCAGGTATTGCAAAGGTTTTTTTTATGCGCTCCAATTGCTGACGCGGCTCTTTAAGCATCAAATCATAACTGACGATCAATCGCTGTTTGCCATGCGACCCCTCAATCGCAGGATACAAATGCATTAGCCATAATAACAAACCAATCTCGATATCTTCGCCACTCACTCGCTGATAGGAATAAGCCGATGCCAATGGATTGCGCAATGTAATAATATAATTTTCCTGCAAATTTAATTGCTGGAAAACATCTTGCCAAAATGGCAATACTTTCGCAGTACGCGGATCCTTAAACCCCCAATGCAGGGTTTTCGCCATGCGTTGCGTCAATAATTGCTTTGCATACTGTTTCAAATCATTTAATTTGGGATTGTCTCGGCATAAATCGTCAATCAGGTTTACACTCATCCACGTATAATCCAGTGCAAATAACACACCACGATTAATCTTATAAACAATTTCAGTGTCTTCATAAAAACCCTTGGCATTCCATTCTTGATTTGCTGGAGTCAAGGTGTCGCCCAAATCAATGCCTAGCGCTTTTAAACCACGCGCAATCGCACTGGTACCGCTGCGTGCCATGCCTAACACGACATAAACATTTTTGTCTGCGGTCATTTTATATATCCTTGTAATTTAATTTTTTCGATCAGCCCATTCACCACTTCTTCTGGGGCAATATTGGCAGTATTGATTTCAACTTCAGGCGCAGTAGGTGCTTCGTAAGGATCATCAATACCGGTAAATTGTTTGATCAACCCTTCTCGCGCTTTTTTGTACAAGCCTTTTCGATCACGCTCTTCGCAAACCACGAGTGGTGTTGCAACATACACTTCTATAAAACCACCAACCTCAGCCACCATTTGCCGTACCAGATTACGCGCTTTGGCATAGGGCGCAACCAGCGCACAAATAACAATACCGCCATGACGAGTAATTTCACGTGCAACAAAGCCCACGCGCGCAATATTGGTTTCGCGATCTTCCAAACTAAAGCCCAGGCCTTTGGACAAGTGCGTACGGATAATATCGCCATCCAATAAAGTGATGGGTCGCGCCGTCATTTCACGTAATTTTAATGACAAGGCATTCGCAAGCGTAGACTTACCCGAGCTTGGCAATCCGGTCAAAAAGATCGTCATTCCTTGTTTGTCTTTGGCAGGATAAGCTTTACGTAATTCATCAATAACCATTGGATACGAAAACCATTCCGGAATGGGCATGTTTTTATTTAAACGTTCACGCAATTCCGTCCCTGAGATAGCGGCAGGCGTTTCCTCAGCTGGAAATTGATCAATCGGAAAATAAACTTTTTGTTGATGGCTATACACCATTTCCTGAAAAGGCACAATTTCCACACCTAACTCTGCTTGATTGGCCAGTGCAAGTTCCTGCGCTGCATAGGGTGCATAAAAAGCTTTGCCTGCGCGATTTTTTCCAGGCCCTGCATGATCACGACCAACAATGAAATGTGTCGCACCGTAATTTTTACGAATCAATGCATGCCAAACTGCTTCGCGTGGACCACCCATACGCATGGCCAAAGGCAACAAACCCAGAAATGCCGTATTAACAGGATAGGTCTTTAGCACATGCTCATAACAACGCACGCGCGTGTAATATTCGATATCACCGGGTTTAGTCATACCAACGACGGGATGAATTAACAAATTAGCCCCCGTTTGCTGCGCGGCACGGATAGTTAATTCCTGATGCGCGCGATGCATGGGATTACGCGTTTGAAAAGCGACGACTTTTTTCCAGCCGCGCTGTTCAAATGTTTCACGCAATTCAGCCGGCGTAAAACGTAGATGTGAAAAATCATAATGATTCGGCAAGGAAATACCGAGCAAAGTACCACCGATATAAAATTCCTTTACCTGGTTGTAAAGATACGCAACACCAGGATGATCATCTTCTATTGTGCCAAACACTGCCTGTGCTTCACGCTGCTTATCAACTGCCCAAACTTCACCAATCCGTAAAATGGCGAGTAACAAACCTTCCGCATCACGCAAGGCAATTTCATCCCCCTCCTTGATGCTATCAACGAAGGACTTATCTGCATCCAAGGTAATGGGCATTGGCCATAAAGCACCATTTGCCAAACGCATGTCGGAAAGCACGCTGTCGTAATCAGCCTTGCACATAAAACCAGACAGAGGCGAAAACCCGCCATTTAAAATTAATTCTAGATCGCAGAGTTGCCGCGGGCTTAAGGTATAAGAAGTTAGCTCGTAAACAGAGAGATTATACTTTTCAATGTGACTAGCTATTTTTAAATGTGGCGCAGTCAAACCATTCCGTTTGCTCATCGGTTCCATGATACAGTCCTTTTAACAAAATCCGCTTGCCGCTTACACTCATGTGCAGCAGCTTCCAACTATCCAAATAAATAATTTGCCAAATCAAAACATTGCTTTCTGATTTCCGGTACAGCAGACGTTTCCCATTCAGTCGCACGTCGTAACGGTCCAATGGCACATAATATAGATGAAATATTACCTTTTTCATCTATCAATCTTCCGTTCCGGCACAGGGCCAAGCCTAGTTTTGATTCATCCAGTGTTGCAAGTCCACGCTTTAATAAAGCCGCTAATAAGGGTTGCGAGACAGGATGCATGGATGGTCCCATGCAATTAATCAACCATTGCGCGTTTAATTGAAGCGTATGATCCTGGCCGCGCAGCTTAATCACCACCTTATCACCTTCAACCTTTAATACCCGACCTGCCATAATATGTAGCTGTTTAGCGCTTTCCATTTGGGCTAATAAATCGGCAATACCGGTATGCACACGATGGCGATGAATATTCCAATAAGGTAACAGGTGTCGAACAAAACGTTTCTTATCCTTGACCGTCATCGCTTGCCACAACTTAACTACTTGCGGACGGATAGCGTTCATCACTGAGCGCCAGTCAGCACCCTGCGTTTTTAAATGGCGACTTTCCGCACAAACATAACGCGATAAATCAGTCAGTGTTGTGGATAAATTTTTATCCAACTCGAACGGTGCAGAATAATCTGCATGACGCAAGGGTAATAAACCGTGGCGCGACAAACCATAAATCATGCCTTGATGCCCATGATGATGCAGTGTCAAAACCGCATCAATCATGCTTAAACCAGTTCCCACAATGAGTACGGAATCATGCTTAGGAATACTAGTTGGTGCGGTATAATCCCAGGGATGTGCGATATTATGCAGTGCTTGTACCGGAAAAGGAAAAGCAGCAGGCGATGGATTACCCATAGCCAACACGACTTGATCAACACTATATTGCTGACCATCCTGCAAGATAATCACAGCCTGATCTTGCGCTGCATTAGGAATGACGTCGACTACTTCTGCTGTTGCAAGCGTGACGTGTACTTTACCAAGTTGACTTTGTTTTAAGATATCCGTGAGATATTCGCCGTATAACTTACGCGGCATGAATTGTTCCGCGAGCGGTACGGCAGGATCAGAATAAGCGTTAATACTAGGATGGCGCTGTAGCCATTGTAAAAAATGATTGGGCTCATCTTCCAATGCTCTCATGTCCTTGGCGCGCACATTCAGTAAATGATAATAATACGGCGTCTTATACGCCTCACCCAAGGCAAAATGACCAGTTTTTTCAAATACAATGATTTCAACAGGATTCTTCGCGAGACGCGAGATAGCAGCAAGCAGCGCGGTACCAGAAAAACCCGCACCAATAATACCAATTCGTTTTGGTAATGTCCGTTTCATCCGCCTTCCTCATCACCCCTGCCAGCCCTTCTCCTGCGGGTCTGTTGACATTATCTCTGTCCTTGGGCTTTTGTTTTCAAATTCTGGCGCTACCTTATCATGCAAGACTTGGATTGTCATCCGTCGTCAACACGGTTCTGTCTGATTACTGTGTGTGTTACGATAACGCGTTTTCTGAAAGCAAATACTTATGAGCTCATTCCGTCAAACATTTGCGCATATTCGCCAATTTACGCCAGCTTTTTGGGTTCTGATTGTCGCCACCCTCATGAACCAGGCCGGTAATATGGCATTCGTTTTTTTGATTCTTTATCTGACTGATTATTTAAAATTTAGCTTGATGCAAGCCTCTTTTGCTTTTATTGCTTTCGGCACCAGTGTTTTACTAGCAGGATTAATCAGCGGCAGTTTGATTGATAAATTTGGCGCTCTGCGCACCATCATCTCTTCCTTGGTCATCAACAGCCTGATACTTTTTTTATTTCCATTAGTACATAATTATTACGCGATGTTATTGATGTGTCTTATCTGGGGGTTTTCTTTTAGTCTGTATCGACCGTCTTCGCAAACCTTAGTAACGCAACTCTCCACTCCGGGTATGCATAAAATTACTTTTTCCTTGTTTCGCCTGGCTGTGAATCTTGGCATGAGCATTGGCCCTGCACTCGGTGGTTACCTGGCCGAACATTCTTTTATCACGATCTTTATAGTCAATGGACTAGCAAACGGGCTTGCTGCCTGCATCCTAATAATAGGATTAATGCGTACTGGCTTTCAGGCGAACAAATTTCCTGAACGAAAGCTGGGGTTTAACTTACATTGGTTAAAAAAAGATGCTGCCCTGCGCTTATTTATTCTGGCTATGATTCCTATTTCCATGGTGTTTTTCCAACATGAATCGACACTGGCTGTTTTTATAAGCAATGACTTGCATTTCCCTTTAAGTTTTTATGGTTGGTTATTTACGCTTAACACCTTACTGATTGTTTTTTTTGAGTTGCCACTTAATATACTCAGCCTCAGTTGGTCCTATCGCAGTAACTTCATGTTAGGCGGCGCGTTTATCACGCTGGGCTTTGGAGGATTAGTGTTTGCAACTGAAGCCTGGCACCTCATCCTTCTAGCCATCTCATGGACAGTGGGTGAAATGTTGTTGTACCCCTCCGCGACGAGCTATATCGCTGACATTGCACCCACTGAACATCCTGGCAGCTATATGTCTGGGGTTTACACTTGTTCAAATATCGGTATGTCTTTAG
>CAYUYG010000082.1:0-7148 GCA_964449125.1 uncultured Coxiellaceae bacterium
GAATAATGATCAATACAGGATGGATGTTCAAATGATAATGGCTAAACGTATGTCGAAACGATGTAAGTACTTTGCAAGTCTCTGCGTCGATTCGCCATTGCTGTTTGCAAACGTCGCGTATGGATTGTTCTTCTGTTTCACCCGCTAATTCCGGCAAGCTAAATAAGCCACCCCAAATGCCCAGTGCTGGGCGTTTTTGCAATAAAATGCTGTGTTGATGCTGAATAATTAAAAATGTGGCGCTGCGCACGGGCAGCTTTTTGGTTTTTTTCTTTTGCGGTAAGAGTGCAACAACATTTTGTTGATGGGCTGCGCACTGACTGAGCATCGGGCAGGCCTCACATCGCGGTTTGGCGCGTGTGCAAAGCGTTGCACCTAAATCCATAATGGCTTGAGTGTAATCCGCACTGCGGGCTGAAGGAGTGTATTGTTCCGCAAGCTGCCATAAACTGGCTTCTATTTTTTTATCAGTGATCGGTTCATGGATAGCATGAAATCGAGCCAAAACCCGTTTCACATTGCCATCCAGGATGGGAGTTGGTTGATTCAGTGCAATGGCCAATATCGCGCCAGCAGTTGATCGCCCGATACCCGGCAAGCTTTGCACAGTTTCAAGCGTGGTTGGGAAATTGCCGCCCCATTCATTCATTACCATCCTGGCGGCACGATGCAAATTGCGCGCGCGAGTGTAGTAACCGAGACCTGCCCAAAGATGCAGTACCTCGTCTTCATGCGCCGTTGCCAGATCAGCGATGCTCGGGAAGCGTTGCATAAAACGCTCATAATAGGGGATGGCGGTGCTGACTTGAGTTTGCTGCAGCATGATTTCCGATACCCAGACACGGTAAAGGGTTTTGTCTTGTTGCCAGGGCAAATGTTTACGCCCGTGCTGGTCAAACCAGTCTAATAATAATTGTGGAAACGCTGTCATACATTTATCGGGTTTGTTCAGGTTCGAGATGATGATGCATGATCTCATAAATTAGCGCTGCTGCAAGCTTTGCCGTGCGATGATCAATATCATAGCGAGGGGTGTGTTCGGCGAGGTCATAGCCAATCATCTTGCCAGAGGCGGCAACTTGCCGAATGAGGGGAATGATGTGCCAGGGGTATAAACCCAGCGGCTGAATGCTGCTGACGCCCGGTGCAAACGCAGGCGAGAAGACATCGAGCGACAGACTCATATAAATCATTTGATTTTCATCGACAATTCGATCAATGAAATCGAAAGATTTTTCTTGTAAGCCTTGATGTAATTCATCAGCCAATATAATTTTGGTGTTGTATTGCTTGGCCATATCAAATGACTGGCGCACATTGCCAGCATGCTGGATGCCAATGCAATTATAATCAAAGTGTCGTCCATGCAAGCGATGGTCTTCGGCGATTTGATAAAACGTGGTAGAGGCGCTGCTGCGGTTGCTGGGATGCAGTGAAAACATATCAAAATGCGCGTCGAAATTGATAATGCCAAGACGTTTTTGAGGAAACGTTTTGGCGATGCCCAGATAATGTCCCAACGCAATTTCATGGCCACCGCCAATTAAAATTGGGCGGATGTTTTGTGCAAGCAGCATGGCGACTACTTCTGCCAACGCTTTCTGGCTTTCTTCTAAATCATGATCCGTGCAAATGACATTGCCTGCGTCATAGCAATGAATATCGGGTTTTTGTACCGGCAGTTTTCCCAGGCGCTGACGAATAGCAGTAGGTCCTTCGAATGCGCCGGTTCGTCCCAAATCTCGCTGAATGCCTTCGTCACATTTAAAACCAACAATGGCAAACGTATTGTCCGCCGTTTTTACCGGTTTATCGGTAAGAAGGTTTAGCAAACGCATGTGTTGATAAAAGCAGGAATCTGAAGGAACGTCCGCGCGGCCTTGCCACGCGGCTGGATCAGGAGGTAAATAGCGAGATTCCCAATTCATGGGTTCAGGCTTATTCAGACATTGCTGGCGTGCGTGCGCCTAGTCTTTGTAAACATTCTTCTGAACTGATGATGTTTGCATAAGTTGGCTGCAATGCAGCAAGAAAAGCAGAATGAACTTGCTGAGCAGGAATAGCCGTATGATTGAATTCTAATTGATGTGCAGCGCAAGCATCATGCAAAACGGTGCAGACAAATCCGAGATCGTAAGCAGCACGCACGGTGGCTTCAACGGTCATTTGGGTCATCATGCCGCAAATAATGAGATGGGTAATATCATTTTTATGTAAGTAATTTAGCAGTCCAGTATCCTTAAAACTATTTGGATAATGTTTTTTGATAATCATTTCACTCTTGGTTGGTTGCACGCTTGGATAAAATTCCGCGCCTTTTGTGCAAGGAAGGAAGTAGGCGGCATCTGGATGCGTTGATATGTGTTGAACGTGGATGACTGGACGTTTTAATTCACGATAAGCATTCAATACGGTTTGTGCTTTAGAGCTTGCGTCGATACTTCTTTCTAAAGGTATCCTTCCGTTCGGAAAATAATCGTTTTGGATTTCTAGCAGGAGTAATGCTGTCTTCATGCCCGGTCCCTTTTGTTGTTGAATAATTCTCATATTTAATCATTTCTGACACATTTCGCAATAATAGCAGTCTTAGTAGACAAATAACAACATGTTGCGATCTGCAATCACTCGACATTAAAAAATTTCACAAGAGCAGTGTTTACTGGAGAAAGATTAATTTGTAAATGATGTTTTATTACTATGGCGAATTGCTTACAAAAATAATATCGCTTATCACGTTTGACACCCTTTCTGTAACCAGCTAAGCTTCGCGCGATTTACTTTATGTTAACAGGGAGGAGCGACATGAAAGTTGTTATAACCAGTATTGCTGTCTTGGTATTAGGATTAGGAAGTGTTGCTTATGCGGCTGGTGATTATTTTCCGCCAGAACGTATTAACTGCAGCAAAACAAGTGATGCTAGTAAGCCAGTTTGTACAGAATTCAATCGTCAATACTTGACGGAAGATGCTGCTAATAATCTTGAAGTGGGTAAGGATGAAGTATTTAGTTATGCTTCAGGCGCTGCTTATTTTACTCCTGATCATCAAACTGTTATTTTCTATACTTACAAAAATCAGCATTTCAAATCAATTAAATTAAAAACTGTGAATACCTCAATCAAACCTGATTTTACGACGGGTGCGTGGAGAAAATTAAAGGACGATTTATATATTTGTGATGCAGGTTATATGCATTGCCCGATTACCAATCTTCCTGCTTAAGTTTCATCGAAGAAGCATCGCGCAAGCGTTGCTTCTTTTCTAAGAGTCATACCTTGTTCTTTTCATGTGTTAACCAATAAAGAAATAAAGCGACGCGTTTTGTTTGTATTGGTAAGGATTGAATATCCATTGTTTCCTTTTTGGAATGAGCACCAGTGCCCACTGGACCTAATCCTGCTAATGAAGCCGATACCATCGAGGCAACATGCGAAATATCCCCTGCGCCTCTGCTGCCTGGATCAAGTTGACTTACTGTGCCATAACCTAATTGAGTGCTTGCTTGGCTATACTTTTTTAATAATTCTAAATTGGCTGCGGTAGGCTGCATGGCAGGAATACCTTCTTGAAAAGCAATGGTGGCGGTGGTGCCAGGCAAATGTGCATCAACAATTGCAGTTATTTTTTTCTCGGCATTCGTTTTTTGTGCTTCAGTCAGGAATCGTAAATCTCCTTTGACTAGGGTCGCTTTTGCAATCACATTTCCTTTTCCAAGGGCCATCCCTTGGGAATTATTTTTGTCATAAGTAAGTGTGGTTCCACCTAAAATGAGTCCTGGGCTGAATGATAAATATTTTTCACTGGCTAACTGTGTGCGCATCGTATTTAAAATACGGGCTGCTTCATAAATAGCACCGAATCCTGCTTTTTTCTGAAAAATTTGTGATGAATGCGCTTCATTACCTTCAGTGGTTAGCAGCCAGTGGCTAATACCTCTGCGCGCGATCGTTGCAGTATCAAGAGTGATCCCTGATTCGAAATCTAAAGCGATATCGCTATTTTTTGCTGCCTCTATCAAGGGTTTTCGTGAAATCGACGTTGGTTTTCCTGAATCTTCTTCATCGCCAGTTAGAACCACGGTGATGTTAGCATCTTGTAAAGCACTGACAGCTTGCAATGCTTTTAGTGCGTAAAGAATAACAACATCACCGCCTTTATCATCGATGACGCCAGGTCCAGTGGCGATATTACCTTCACGTTTAAAATTTTGAAACGAACTCGTTGCCGGAAAAACAGTATCAAGATGGCCTATCAACAATAATCGTTTTTTCGAACGACCAGGATGCTCAGCAATCAACGTGCCTGCGCGTTGCATGGTGGATGGTTCTTCTATCCAGCGTACTTTAAAGCCCAGCGCTTCAAATTGAGGACGTAAAAGTTCGCCTATTTGATGAATGCTAGCCATATTGGTTGTGCCACTGTTTATATTGACCAAGTTTTCTAATAACGCAAGCTGTGCTGGTTGTTGAGTGGTAATGTAGCGTGAAATCTGGTCTGCAATGGATTCATTAGCTGCTTTCGCGATTGGAGTAATTAAAGATATAAAAAGAAAAAAGCTGGATAATTTTAAACGATTTTTTTTTGTTGTCGCCTGTTTTTGCATTTCGCGTCTCACTCTATTCTGTAATCAATAAAAAGCCCGCGATGAGCGGGCTAGTACAATGTGTAGCATACATGTGACTGATGTCGTGTTTTAGAACGGGATATCATCGTCAAATGTTTCCAGTGCAGGTGCTGCTTCTGGTGCTGCACTCGTGGCTGGTTTTCCAAAAGAAGACGCTTCACTGCCGCCGCTGCTACCTGCGCCGCCTTTACCGTCCAGCATTTGCAGAGAATCAGCAATGATTTCGGTGGTGTAACGGTCTTGGCCGGTGGTTTTGTCTTGCCATTTGCGGGTTTGCAGGCGTCCTTCAATATAAACTTTTGCACCTTTGCGTAAGTATTCGCCGGTAATTTCGGCTAAACGTTGATACATGACAACACGGTGCCATTCGGTACGTTCCTGGTTTTCACCGCTTTGTTTGTCTTTCCACACTTCTGATGTGGCGATCGTGATATTGGCAATTGCCAAACCGCTGGGGGTGTAACGAACTTCGGGGTCACGACCCAAATTGCCAATCAGTATTACTTTATTTACACTGCCACGCGCCATAACTTTCTCCTGTTATATTGAACCGAGGTTATTCCGATTGTAATTGTTCTTGGAGGCGAATGAAATCTGGATGCTGCGCCGTTGCGCGTTCCATTTTCAAATAAGCCATGTCGTCTTCCGCGATGAGGGTCACTTCCACGATGCCTGGAATAATTTGCAGCGCAGCTGCAAAGGATTGCCAGCGTTGTTGCTGCGCAGAATTTAAACGCAATGCGCGGGTAACAAGGTAGCGGGGAGGTTTCATGAAAAACGCTATGGCTAACCACAAGAAGGCGAGCGTAACGCAAAAAAGGTATACGCCAGGCAGATTAAACTTGCCGTATATCCATCCGCCAAGAACACCGCCTATAAAGATACCTAAAAATTGCGAGCATGAATAGATGCCTAATGCACTTCCTTTGCGTTCGATGGGGGCGGTGCGGGATACCAGAGATGGTAAAAAAGCTTCCAACAAAGAAAAGCCGGTAAAAAATAAACAAAGTCCAATAGAGGCTAGCAACAGGTCGGTGTGAGCGATCCATAATAAAAATTCAGCTGAGCCAAGTAGCACAATGCCGCCCAGAAAATAAGGTTTAATTTTTTGTTGTTTCTCCGAGAAGCCTATGCACAGCAGGCTGAAGACAAAGGCGATTAGCAATGCGGGCAAATATAAGCCCCATTGTCGGTCAGCGGTTAAGCCGGCGTAATGCTGCAAGCTGATTGGAATGACAATAAAACTCGCAGTGAAAATAGCATGTAAAATCAGAATACCAATATTGAGTTTGGCGAGATCAGGTGAAGCCAGTAACTTTATAAAGGTATGTAACTCAGGTTCTGTGTCGCGGTGCCAGCGTAGCCGTTGCGGGGTCGGAACAGAAAGATAGAGTACGGCTATACCGACTAATCCTAAAAAGGCAGAAACAAAAAACAAATCATTTACTGCCATCCATTTAATTAATAAAGGCCCCACGAGCATAGCGAGTGAAAAAGAAAAACCAATGGTGATGCCGGAAATAGCCATGGCTTTGGTGCGTTGTTCTTCGGTAGTCAAATCAGCCATTAATGCAAGGATGGTACTACCAACCGCACCTGCGCCTTGTAAGGCGCGGCCAATAATCATCAGTGTGATGGAGTGAGCGCAAGCGGCGAGTGCGCTGCCTGCGGCAAAAATGAGCAAGCCCATTAAGATAATGGGTTTGCGACCGATACGATCAGATAAAGCACCGAAGGGAATTTGTAAAAATGCCTGGGCAAGGCCGTAAATACCCATCGCAAGGCCGATGAGAAATGGCGTTGCGCCCTCTAATTGATGCGTGTAAAGGCTAAAAACAGGCAATATCATAAATAAACCAATCATGCGTAAGGCCATGATTGTAGAAAGACTAACGACTGCCCGTCGTTCTGTTTGGGTCATTTTTGCTGAGCGCATAGAAGACTAGCTCTTATGTAATTATAGATTTGGCGTATTCTAGCATTACTTGGCTTGATGACAAACTACACAACCTCACTAGGACCTGGGGTGAGGTTTTAATGTTTTTAATCAAGAAAGCGTTTATAATAGCCGGTTTTTATCACACACCTGGTCTATAGCCTAAACTATGAAGCAAATCCGTATCCGGGGTGCCCGCACCCATAATCTAAAAAATGTGAATGTTGATTTGCCGCGTGACAAATTAGTTGTCATTACCGGTTTGTCAGGATCAGGAAAATCCTCTCTTGCGTTCGATACTTTGTATGCAGAAGGCCAGCGTCGGTATGTCGAATCATTATCCTCTTATGCTAGACAATTTTTATCCATGATGGAAAAGCCGGATGTTGATCATATAGAAGGATTGTCGCCTGCTATTTCTATTGAGCAGAAATCGACCTCGCATAATCCGCGCTCGACGGTCGGCACCATTACAGAAATACATGATTATCTGCGTTTATTATTTGCCAAAGTGGGCCAGCCGCGCTGTCCTACGCATAATCATCAATTGGAAGCGCAAACGATTAGCCAAATGGTTGATTCGGTGCT
>CAYUYG010000083.1:0-3568 GCA_964449125.1 uncultured Coxiellaceae bacterium
TTTGGCGGCCGCTGGTTGCCGACCCTGTTGCGCTATTCTTTTATCGGGTTGCTGTATCCCATGCTGATAGTCATTGTGATCGGGCTTACCCTGCTGGCCGCCTGCTTCTCCCAGTTTGTCCCTCAAGGATCCCTCGTGTACCAATCGACCATTACGTCCCTTCCCCTTATCGCCCGCGGCACGGTGCGCGATCTTTACGCCGTCGGCACGGACTAACTGTTCCTGGGCACCAGCGACCCCCTGCTGTGGCAATGCCTGAGCGCAGCAGTTTGCCGCTGGCGGAGTAGGCTCCCCAGGTATGAGAGTTGGGATCGACAAGAATGATTTTTTCACCGGGTGGGGAAATGCTACCGGGTACGGCGTGTGCCAGAAAGGGTAGAGAAAGGAGGCAGGAAAATACAACCACCATTAATCCATTTCTCAGCATGGAAACACTCCTTCTTCTTATAGTTATACAATTAGTTTACGCTGGAAAAAGCCTCCTTTTATTAAGAGGCAAACCTCTGTTTTATAGTGTAAATTAGGGTAAAAATGCACTTATACAGCTCAGTTGTGATTGACAAGTATCGCGTGCGAATTTATGTTGGTGCAGTTTGCAAGGAGCTGCGATGAGCGAAACAAAAATGATTGAATACGGTGTATTGCATAATCGTAAAACGGCAGGCACGGCCTTAAAGGATGTGATTGAACGACAACATCAGCGTACACCCATGATGAAGGTTGCTTATTTTGGTCACGCGATGACATTTGCGCGTTTCATTCACGAATATCCCGCTTCGCAAGCGATTTTTTTTGTGCGTGATCCCATCTCGCGTTTTATTTCCGGATTTTACAGCCGTTTGCGTCAAGGTGCGCCACGCTATCATTTTCCATGGAGCCGTCGTGAAGCTAAAGCTTTTAGACGCTTTGCAACACCCAACCAATTAGCGGAAGCCTTATCCAGTCTCAACTTGTATAAACGCTATTGCGCCTTATCGGCTATGAAATCGATAGGACATATCAAGCACACCTATACTGATTTTTTAGGTCCGCTAGAGTTCCTGCAACAGCAAGCGAGCAGGATTGCTTTCATAGGTCATCAGCCAGAATTTGATGCGGATTTAATTCACTTGCGCAGTTTATTACACATTGATGATGACATCATTGCACCCATGGATGAAAAAAGAGCGCATCGCAATCCTGCTGATGTGGATAAGCAGTTAAGTGAAAAAGCGCAACATAATTTAAGCAAATGGTATAAAGAAGATTATGCCATCTATCACTGGTGTCTCATGCAGCGTAAAACCTATCGTGCATGATCTTATAGAAGCAATAAAATTCCCAACCACGCGGTTGCGTAAAACATCAGCGAAGAAAATAAAATCGATTGACGCACAAACTTTTTTGGAAACTGTTCCCGAATCAGCCAGCGATAGTAACGAAATTCAATCAGTAAACCAATTAACAAGCTGGCAGCCAGATAAATAATCAAGGTCATCACGACTGGGAAAAGATAAATTAAAATGTAACCCAGCAAAAGTAGGCACAGTGCAAAGATATCTTGTTTGGTGGTACGGTCAATGTCATTGCGTTTTTTTTCTTTTGCCAGCTTACTTCTGGCTTTGTGCCATAGTACTGACAATCCCAAAACCAGCAAAAGAAAACTTATTACGATAAAGGTTTTCATGTTTTTGCATCATGCTCCCTTAACCAGGTACGCCATTGATGTAAATTTTGCATTGTGTCAGTTCGGCGCGTTGCAACTCATTCAAGTTTTGGCTGTTAAAATTGGTATTGCCAGTAGCAATCGCTTCTGCTTCAGGATCGGTAAAAAATTTTAAAGTGGCAGGAGCGTCATTACATATTTTCAGGATGCGTTGACCGCTTACCGGATTACCAATATGGGTTTCTTCTTGCACCATGCAAAGGTCATTTTGTTTTCCTTTAATCGTGCCGGTAGCAAAAATCGTTTGTTCCCCCACATTAACGCCTAATTGATATTCACCGGCGGTGCAATTACGCAAATTAAGATAATACGTTTTCATGTGTTGAATCATGTCTTGCTGCACTTGTTGCTCCGTGGTGAAGTTGGTATGGAAATGTTGATTGTAGGCGGGGATATCCAATTGTGCAGACGTAGGTGCCGGTGTTGGCGTTGATATTTTTGTGACAGAAATGGCTGCAGTAACGTTCCTGATCGGCATTATTTTTTGTGGGTTAAGCGCAAATGAAAAATCGGTACAATTATTAGGTTGTAAGCAATAACTTCCTTCGACATAATCTAATTGGTTGTCAACATCGGCGAACACGCTCAGCTTTGTGTCACCTGAACAACGCCATTCATATTTTGTATACTCCGTGCGATCAATATTTTTAGGCTGACCTAATACCTTAATTGCTTCCTCAGGTGAGGTCGGTAGCGTGGCGCCTGGAAAATTGCCGTTTGATCCTACGCTACCATCGACCGATTGAAGCAATTGGTAGTTGTCCCATTTGTAAAGATTGTCACTGGCTTTGCTGGATGAAGGCGTGCCTAATTGCACTTGCAACCAGCCGAGGTTCATCCACGGCAAATCTTTTTTGTCAGTGAAGCGATTCTGGCCATACTTTTTCCCGTCCGTATCAATTTGACGAACAAGATTTTCACATACAGCCGGGTTGCTAGTTGCAGCAGGGGGCAATGCAGCGGATGTGGGCGGCGTTAAGGTTGGCGGTATGGTGGTAGTCGTCGTGGTAATAGTTTTTGGGGCGGCAATTGGTTCATTGCTAGTTTGCTGGTTGATGTCTGCTTCAAACATACCGCTGCCGCTTTCGAGATTATATTGACCCTTGATGTATAAAAACCGTCCTGCTGCATCAGTAATGACAAGCAGGGTGGAGTCGACATCGTCTGAGCATTGCCAGGTATACTCCATTTTATTGGCTGACAATTTTCTGACCTTCGGACGGCCCAATTGTAATTGCAGCCAATTCATGTTTTCCCATGTGAATTTGCGTTGACTGAGGGTCGTCGCATAATTTTTTACATCACGATAAATTCGATTAGGGGCATCAATACAACCATTGGCCATAACGAAGGAGGGGGAAAGGCAACAAAGTGCTGCGATCACTGTCAAGGGGCGAAATGACATAAACATCCTTACTGAGGTCTGTCCTGAAAGCAGATATTATAACCACACTCAAGCTGCGCTGCATATAAAATGCCGGTCATCTAGTTGAGGTATCAATTCTTTGGAAAAGAACGGTTCTTGCACGTTCCAAAACAAGATATCAGTCCCTAGATAATCACGGGCAAAATTATAAAAATCAGCAAAATGATAATAATCACCGGTTTTGGGATTGTGATAAGTGTAATCCGGTTCTTGTATAGCGATACCACTGCGTACCTGATTTTGATAAGCATGAAAAAAAGGATAGCTATTTTTCATTTGCGTCGGTTTGTATGGCACCAGATCCGGGCCACTCAACGCAATCTGATGCTGGGCGGCATAAGCAAATAATCGTTCCATGTAACGATGATCATTATTCCATTCGCCAGGAAAAAAATTCACATATTGCATCACGATGCTTTTATGAAAAAAGCTGCCCA
>CAYUYG010000083.1:3578-7138 GCA_964449125.1 uncultured Coxiellaceae bacterium
ATCAACCGCGGTTTCAGGTAAATTGATGCCCGCAATTTTTCCATCAAATTGAGCGGCCAGTGCGCGTAGTAATAATTTAAAGCGCTGACGCACAGCCGGATCCCAAACACGTGCCACCCAACCTGCAGAAATGGGTTTACCTTCGCCGGGATTATCATATTGCATGGCGACACCACCATGATACATCGGATCGTTACGGATATAGTCAGGCACATTAAATACCGTCGGTGCAAAAGATCGGTCTTGTAACTGGATAAATAATTTTTTATGGAGACTAGTTAGAAAATTTAAATCATTCATAATGGTTGAAAAATCATAAATACCTTTTTGTGGTTCTAACTGTTTCCATGAATAAATAATTTGCGCGCCACTCACCCATCGATTATCTAACGCATTTTTATGCGCGATAGCCGAATCAGCATCTAAAAATACAAATAGCGCCGGTAAAGGTTTGGCCTGACCAAGAGAAATGCAGGCAAAAAATATAAAGAGGATCTGGCGTAAAGACATAAAATTTTATAGGGTTGTTGATTTTAGCAAAATATAGCAGGTGGCCTTGATCGATACTATAGTTTTTCGTGGATAATTTTTTCCTGATTTTTGTACTTTAAAATAGCATTTCGACGAATCTCCCATAAATACGAATTGGCGCTGTATTCAAGGTGGTCAAAAGGTTTTCGATCTTCAAGAATAAATTCTTCGTATTCTTGCGAACCTATCAATTTCTTACGGTTCTGCAGATGCGGGACCGTGCCTTTCTCATTAATATAATTGGTAAATTCGCAATACATGAAATCAAAGCCACGCTGGGCCGCAATATCCATGGCCTGAAAATTAACTTGCGTGGACAGTCGTTTGCCGCGATGGTTTTCATCCACGGCCGTAATAAATAAATGCGCCACATGACCAAGTGGAAATTGTTTGTTTTGAAAATAATTGCCGCCAAGTTTATCCAACAGTCCAAGAATAAAGCTGAACTTGGGATCAAAATCTGGAATGTCACCAGGGCTCGCGAGATCTTCTACCAGTGCAAAAGCAATGACCTTATTATCCTCAAGTGCAATGACACTTAGCTGATCTTCAACGGCTTTTTTTGCAACTGCATACGCAAATTTATGATACTTTTCTTCGTCCATATGTAAATAATGCGTCATGGGTTCG
This sequence comes from uncultured Coxiellaceae bacterium, assembly GCA_964449125.1. GTDB lineage: Bacteria > Pseudomonadota > Gammaproteobacteria > DSM-16500 > DSM-16500 > Aquicella. The sequence continues at coordinate 4,740 of CAYUYG010000083.1, forward strand.
GAGCGACAAAAAGTCTGCGTAAATACATCCACGACTTTATCGATGTAGTCGATGGTAAAAAGTTTGTATTCATGTTGCGTATCAATTGATATGGCATTACGAATAAAATTTTCATGTTTAATAGCAGTTAAGTTGGCGTGCATGCGCCACTCCTCTTATTTACTTTTAGTTTAGCAGGTATAACGAAAATAACGGGGCTATCGATTCAAGTATATGTTTCATCAAACATATCTTGTTTCAGGGGGGTTAACTGCTATGATGGCTCTTTACACGGAGGTGATTGATGGATAGCAGGAAGAAATCAACAGCAGCGATATTTGATGTTTTGTCGGACAAAATGACCGGCATTAATTTTCAAAGTCTTGAAAAAAATCATTCAGTCCGACTTAATTTTCTAAATAGAATATTAGGGGAAATTGAAGCATTAAAGAAACGACTTGTTATTGGCTCACTCGATGAGCGCAATGCATTAATTGCCGAACGTTTGGATTATGAGCATTTTCGCGGCAATACAAACACTTGCGCTGCAGACATTGAGGTAAGATCACATGACAGTCTTTTTCTTGAGTTAATGGATTCGAGTATTGAAACTCTAGTCGATTTGAAATCAACTATCATTGAATCGCAAAAACAAATGCAGGAAGAAGTTGGCATTATCAGGGAATTTAATGAGTTACATACTGCGAAAGCTGTCACTGACGAAGCACTGGTTAAGGCAGAACCAACGGTAGCAGCGCCAGCTGCAGAAGAACGAGAATTTGAAGCCATGGGGTTGCGTCTTGGTTAAGCGTTATCGTGTTGCTTATCTTGGCTTGGCATAGAGTAACCTGCAATAGCACCAATGATGGCGCCACCCGCCATGATCATTGGATTGCCTGTCGGAGCGCCAGCAAGTGTGCCGGTAGCCGCGCCAATACCAATATTGGTCGAAGTATGATTGCTTGCACAGGCAGTGAGTGAGGCGCTTAAAACGATGACGGCAATAAAGTTTAATCATGATCGATGCATACTAATCTTCCATGAATTTGCCAGCAAGTGTAACGTGAATTAAGTCTGAATGGAATGCCGCTACGCTGGCTGCAAAAAATAAAGTATTGGGCAAAGTATACGATAAGCCCAGTCCGAGCAGATCAATATTGCCTATCGAATTAACTCCTTGGAAATGCACGTACGATAATTCTGCAGCAAGTTGTTGGGTAAAATTAAAACTGACCCCGATACCTAAAAGTGGTAGAGGGCGTGTGCTATTTGTATCGGCAGAAGGCTCCCAGTTTGTGTATTTTTGATTGTAGACATTTTGATACGTAAGTGCCGCGCCTGCTTTTCCAAACACGCTGAAACCGTTCTCAAATGGATAAATCAATTTGGCAGCCACATCTAGAGCATACAGACGATAATCATCTGGTCCGTAATCACCATGGGCATTGTTACTGTCATTTACCAAGCTACTATAACCGGCTTCCATAGCCAAAAAATCACTAAAACGATAACCGACAAAGGGACGGATATATCCCGCGATGGGAAGCCAGCTGGACTCAGAGGCCGCACCGTTGACCGGTTTATATGTTGCAAAAATGAAATCACCACCAAAATAAAAACCAGTCGCGGCATTCATGCCGGCCCAGCTGGTAGTGACGAAACTATATAAAAATAGACCAAGATAGAGTGCTCGTTTCATGAAACTTCCTCGTTTTTTATTAGTTTATTGTGCGTGCTTTACGCTTTATTTTTTTCAGCGAAGAGTATACATTCGCAGCCTTTTAAAAGGGAGAATTATGATGTCACAATCGCGACTTTTCGCAAGGGCGAAGTTTGGAAAATCAGTTGAAATAGATACCCCGCAACCAATTGTAAGTATAAATCTTTGGCATGATCACGAGCAAAATACCGCGTGTCTACAATTTACAACGATTGACGAAACGCGATTGATTTATGCAAATTATGCAGGTGTGATAAAAAAAATAATCAAAGCTGACGAAGAGCGTCTTGCTTTCATGCAGGTGGTAGATAGTCCTAGTTTTTCGATCGAGTATTATTCTGAATCGCGTCCAGGCTTAATTAAAGATAATTTAAAAAGATTTTTTGAACCATCCGATCTTGAAAATGAAAAGCTAAGAAAGTATTTTTCACATTTTAAAGATGATCTGAAAGCGCTGACCTGGGCACTTTTAAATGAAGGAAAAGAAACGCAAGCCTTTATCAGCTGGGGTCAATTGCAAAAATATTTGGAAGTAAAAAAATCCAGCACGGACTTCGAATTCAACGAAGTGCCCAAAGAAAGACGATGTATTATGATGTAAGTCATGATATGGAAAAAGGAAAATTGCAGAATACCTTACATTTCATAGCATGACCTCGCAAATTTTTAATGAGAAATGACTATTTTTCGGGTGCATTTG
>CAYUYG010000084.1:0-7102 GCA_964449125.1 uncultured Coxiellaceae bacterium
GACTAATTTTTTTTGCCTCCGCAAGTGGGGCAAGGGTTGCCACTACATCTTTAATAATTTCTTCACAATTAACTTTTTCAAGTTCAATTTCAACTTTACCGGATTCAATTTTTGCCAAATCCAAAATATCGTTAATAAGAGATAAAAGATGTTTTGCACTAGTTTCAACAATCTTCAATTGATTTTCCTGCTCTATTGTCAGCGGTCCTGGCAATCCCAACAGTAAGATACCTGTAAAACCAATGATCGCATTTAAAGGTGTACGTAATTCATGACTCATACTTGCTAAGAACCGATCTTTGGCCAAACTTGCATTTTCAAGTTCTAAATTCTTCGCCTGTAATTGTTCGGCTAGCTGTTTTTGGTGGGTAATATCTCGATCAGTGGTTGATGCTCCAATTACCTTGTCTTGTGAATTTTTTATTGGTGAGACGATAACTGAAACCGGAATAAGTTTACCATCTTTACGTACCCTTTGTGTTTCACTATGCTGAATTGACTCTCCTTTCGCTATTCTATCAATGATGTCATTAAATTCATTTTGTTGCTCACGTGGAAATATAAATTGAATATTCTTTCCTATTGCTTCTGTAGGAGAATAACCATAGAGTCGTTCTGCCCCATGGTTCCATGTAAATATAATGCCATTTAAATCTTTGCCAATGATTGCATCATCTGAAGACTGTACAATGGCAGAAAGCATAATTTTAGCATCTTCAATTTTCTTGCGCTCAGAAATATCCCGCACAGCCGCTAGGGCTAAAAGACCTTCTTCTGTTTCCAATGGACTTAAGCTGATTTCAACTGGAAATTCATGCCCATCCTGATGTAACCCGTATAATTCTAAATTCATACCCATCGGTCTAACACGCGGTTGCATGAAATAACCCTGACGGTGTCCCACATGTTTTATTCTATAACGTTCTGGCATTAAAATTTCCAATGGTTGTCCAAGCAATTTTTTTCTTAGATAACCAAATAATTTTTCTGCCAATTGATTCGCAAATATGATTTGACCTTCTTTATTGATTATTATTAAACAATCGGGAGCAGCTTCTACTATTGATTTAAATTTTGTCTCTGCTTTTTTGCGAACTGTAATATCGTGAATAGCTGCTACTGTAACTATGCCGTGATCTGTTTGTAATGAACTTAAATTTATTTTAATAGGGAATTCCGTCCCATCTATTTTCAATCCCAGTAACTCGATCTCCTTCTCTATTGATTTGTGTTGTGGGTTTGAAAAATAATCCTCACTGTAAGCAGCGTTTTGACTTTTGAAACGATCTGATAATAAGAAATCAGCTGATTTACCTACCAATTGAGCTCGCTGATATCCAAATACTTTCTCTATCTGCTGATTAACTGAGACGATCCGTCCATCCTCATTGATGATAACGATTGCTTCTGGTACGGTTTCTAAAATCTCAGCTGTGCGAATAAAATGTGATGTTTTTTTATCCATAATTTCTTCCTGATATGAAAAATCAATTCCCTAGCGTTTTAAACAATCATAAGCAGTACCGGGGTTGAAGTCGAGTTAATATATGATTAAGCAGCTTCAGTCACACTGAGGTAGCTTTTAGCGTCTCTTGTTTTTTCAGCGGCCTCTATTTTAGACGGCGATTTATTAACAATTTTGGATAATTCTTTAGCCTTCATTTAGCGGTTCTAAAAACAAACTGGTGCAAGCTTAGATGAAAACCCTTGATTATCACTATGCTATTTCAAAAACGCGTTAGGATTGTTGATTTGTGGATGGGAAGGCATAGCTTATTACTTATTATTAGTAAAAATACATTAATTCCTTGGTTAACTCCGATTAACAATCTGAGAAATTTTTGGTTTTTCTGTGCGAGTCCATTGTCACTCAAACCTAAAGACAACCTCGATTGTTTTTATTTTTATGGATGGATATACAGATAGTATAACAGACAATATGACTGATCTAAGTCACTGATTACCCAGTGTTGTACATATAATGCCGGACAGCTAAATCAATCATTACAATAAAAAAGACGAACAAACACCTTGGACTTATTCATCATATTTGTTTAGATTAAAGATATTGCAAACATTTAAGGAAGCATCATGTTTGATCTAAGACAGGATGGGGCAGGGGTCACCAAACGGCTGCATTTATTACAAAGTCGATTTTTTTATTTATTGTGTTCTCTTATTGTTTATTTTATTGGCTCAGCCTTATTATCCGGAAGCAAAACAACGAACTTTATTAATACCATGCTGTTGGCTTGTTTTATTGTTATTTGTATTTTTCCTTTTATTAAACATCGCGGCATTTTTTCACTTGTCACTAGTCTCGCGATCCTCATCCTTGCTTTGCATTTTACTGTGATTTTTTATCTCCAGGCTGAATGGCTCTTTGTTACACTTTATTTTATTTGCGCGGTTTTTCTTTCTTTGATCACCTACGCTGTTATTTTTACCATTATTCAACATCAAAAAATTACGGTTGATTCATTATTTGGTGCGATTTGTGGGTATTTCTTGATTGGTTTTACCTGGACATTTTTTTATATGCTTATTAACGTCATTGAACCCACGTCGTTTCCTGCTAATATGCTGAGCGGCACGATACACAATCGAACCCAGCATTTCTTTTATTTTAGTTTTACCACCATTACTACCCTGGGCCTCGGCGATATTCTTCCCTTGAGCAATATAGCAAGGACGTTTACTTGGCTTGAAGCTGGCTGTGGGCAAATTTATCTCGCGGTATGGATTTCACAATTAGTTGGGTTACGTATCACTCAGGAGCTTCATAAATGAAGAGTGTCTATTTATTTTAATGGAATGTTCGCATTCTTGACCATCCGTTTTGAACTCATGACCACATTAAGTTATACCTATAAAAAAGATGCGGAGTAACCTATGGTAAATTTTCTACTGTTAGCGGTAGTTTTCTAAGTGCCACAACCCTCACCAATCTACATCGATCCACGTTTCTTTAAATCCAATCCTACTAAGCTAAAATACCTACGCTCTATTGGTCAAGAGATAGCTCTATGATTTCAAATGAAACTTTGTAAACTCATCAGCCTGCTTAATTATGAATAGTATTAAGTAGTTATATCTAACGCCAATCTTAATTAAATAAATCATCTTAGTCATTGTTTTTATTCACGATATAAATATTTTCACTGTATGGAAATAATGTCAAAAACAGCTATATTTATAGTGTTAACAATAAAAATTAATAAATTATTGACCATCTGTTTACACCACAAATAAGAATTATATAAACACAGGTCAATCGTCGCATATTCAAAGTCGTCTAAGTTACTGAGAAGCGATCGATATTGAAAGTGGAGACCTTAATGTTTGTGGTGTTAAAGAAATTACAGTATTACATTCGACATAAACTTTTCTCCCAAGGTTGCGTTGGTGTTGCCCTGTTTTTTTTAACACTGAGCGCTTTAGCAAATCCTACCGGTGGTCAAGTTGGCGCAGGTAATGTAGTCATCACAAATCCCTCTCCAAACTCAGTACAAATAAATCAAACGAGTAATAAAGGCATTATCAACTGGCAATCTTTTAACATTGGCCAACACGAGCATACTCATTTTCAACAACCCGTTGGCGGTGTCACACTTAATCGTATTAGTCCAACGCAAGGTGTTTCCCAAATTTATGGAACACTAACCGCAACCGGTAGAATCATTTTAGTTAATCCCGCTGGTATTTATTTTGGTGCATCTGCTTATGTGAATGTAGGTGGTTTAATTGCGAGTACTGCAAATATTTCCAACCAAGATTTTATGAACGGCATTTATCAGTTTTCTAAAGTTGATGGTTATTCCGGCGCGATTATCAATGAAGGCACCATTATTGCTGCCAACAATGGACTCATTGCACTGGTAGCCCCTGGTGTCATTAATAATGGCAGAATCGAAGCAAATTTAGGCCATGTGGTATTAGCTTCTGGCGAAGCATTTACAATGAGTTTTTCAGGTGACAATCTCATTAATTTTAGTATTGATCAAGGCACTACCAGTCAAGGTGTCGACAAAAATGGCAGAAAATTATCTGATGGCGTCAGTAACACAGGCACCATTCTGGCAGATGGTGGGAAAATTAGTGTGACTGCTAAAGCTGCATCAGGTGTATTGGATAATGTGATTAATATGGCAGGCGTTGCTCAAGCCCGCTCTGTTTCACAAAACAACCGCGGTGAAATTATTTTATCCGGTGATCCTGATAATGGTTCAGTAATCGTATCCGGAAAATTAGATGCATCAGGAAAAGCTGCAGGACAAAAAGGTGGTACCGTAAAAATTTTAGGTAAGCAAGTGGCCTTAATAGATGATGCTGTCGTTGATGTATCCGGTGATCAAGGTGGTGGAGAGATTTTAATTGGTGGTAATTTACAAGGGGCCGGTCCTGAATATAATGCTGAAAATACTACCATCGGGCCTAATGTAAATTGGATGCTTCCGCATTAAATAATGGCAATGGTGGTAAGATTATTGCTTGGGCTGATAACGCCACTATTTTTGAAGGTGCATTAAAAGCACAAGGTGGATTTTATGGCGGTGATGGTGGTTTTGCGGAAATTTCTGGTAAACAACATGTTCTAGTCAATGCACATCCCGATTTAACTGCGCCCAATGGTAAAAGTGGAACACTATTAATTGACCCTGGCTCGGTTACCATTCAACATGGTGGCAATATTGCGCCTAATTTAATATCGGCTTTACTCGATGTGTTTAATGATGCATGGCTTGCCGTACAATTGTTACTGACCAACCTCACCATTTCAACCTCAAATTCTACTAATGGCGGCCCGGACACATTAACTGTATTAGCTAATGCTAATGTCAGTTGGCTGGGCTTGCTTGCAAACACACTGAATTTAGTTGGTGATACGATTGTTGTGAATGGTAATTTCACAACAAATTTTTCCGGTGGCTTAACCTTAACAGGTAGAAATATAACAATTAATACGACACCTGATGTCCCTACTTTAACAATTAATGGCACCTCTGGTGATGATATTATTACTTGGAATAGTAATGGTTCTATTGTAGGGGGTTCTGTTGCCATTAATACAGGAGCTGGCTCTGATAACCTAATTTTAGATTTTGCGAATGGCTCGTCTCTTCCCACCGGCGGTTTCACTTATGATGGCGGTACGATCGGAGCTGGCGATGATAATTTATTAACTCTGCAAGGTGGTAACTTTACTAATGTTGTGTACACCGCTTCCAATTCAGATCCAACCGCAGGTTCCATTTCTTTAGATTCATTACAAATGAATTATCTAAACTTAACACCTATCAATGATACGACAGTTGCTACCAATCTTACTTTCAATGGTACCGCTGCTGGCGAACAAATTAATATTGTTAACGGCTTGATGGTATCCGGCTTCCAAACCAATCAAATTAATAGTGGCACCAGTGGCACATTTGAATTGGTTAATTTTGCAAATAAAACCAATGTCATTGTCAATGCAGGTGCTGGAGACGACATCGTTATTGTCAATAATCCGACGCGTGCTGCGGGTTTAGTCAGTCTTGCAGTGAATGGCGATACCAATAATGACACCATCACCGTCACCGCAACCAATGCCTCCGTTGCCACGACAGTTTCAGGGCTTGCTGGTACGAACATTATAAATATTGGTAGCGGTGATCTCAGCTTAATTGCCGGCGCCATTTCAGCAGTTGGTGGGGTAGGTCTGACCGATGTGGTCAATGTATTAGATAATACAACAGCAGGAAATATGGCTTATACGATTACCAGTGGTACACTGGCACGTTCTGGGTTTGTTGGATTGAATTACACAACACCTGGAACATTAGTTTTGTATGGCGCAACCGGTAATAATACGGTTAATTTCACCAACATCGGTAATAATCTGACGTTAAAAGCTGACAACGATCTTACCGTCTCATCTGCATCAACTTTAATCGGTGCAGGTGTTGATCTGGCTATGCAAGCCGGTCGAGATATTAATATTAATGCAAACATCACCACCAATAATGGCGATATATCATTAATCGCTAATAACTCAACACTGAATTCGTTGGTTCGAACAGCAGGATCAACCGGTGATATTGCCATGGCTGGCGGTACTACTTTAAATGCTGGTTCAGGTACTCTCGCGTTAACAATCGATCCATCTGCTGTTTCACCATTTAGTCCAGGTAGCATGACACTGGTTGGGTTGACAGGATCCACGATTAATTTAACGACACCAAATGCCATTACAGGCACCGGCAATATTGCAGCGAGCACCGGACTGTCACTTGATGTAGGCACGAGTAGTTCTATTTCCGGCATTATCAGCGGCGGCACGTTAACAAAAACGGGTGTTGGGACATTAACCTTAACGGGTGCAAATACTCACTCAGGCGCGTCAACCATTAATGCAGGTGGCATTACCTTAAGCGGTGGTGGTACTGCAACCAGTACTGCATTCACAATAAATAATGGCGGAACATTAACCTTAGATAACGCTGCAACAGCTAATTCAAATCGCTTAAACGATAGCAACGCATTGACGTTAAATGGCGGTGAAATTGTGTTGATAGGAACAAATGTTGCTGCAACCAATGTTTCAGAAATGGTCGGTGCATTAACACTGCCTACACGTGATTCAACGATTACCGCTATTGCGGGCACGGGCGGGGCAACCGAACTCCTCTTTGCCAGTGCTAACCGCACCGCTGGTGCTACCGTATTGTTTCGCGGTACAAACCTTGGGTCTACACAAGTTGCCGGGAATGCAAACATTTATATTCTGGTTACAGCTGGCTTAGGTTTAACCGGCGGTAACACGACACAGGTCAACAAGCCCATTATACCTTGGGCTATTGGTGATACGTCCGCGAGTGGAGCGGGCATTGGTTTCGTTACTTATAATGTTAATCCTGCGAGTAATGCCAATCTTGCAATCGGTGTACGTCCACTGGATTTAACGAATGAATATACGACGGCTACTGGTACTGCAGGCGTAAATTTAAAAGTAACAGCTAATGTTAGTCCGGATGTTAGTCGTACCTACAATTCCATGCTTTTATCGGGCGGTTCTACTTACACTATTGGTGATTTTTTATTAGGTAAAACAGCAACGATC
>CAYUYG010000085.1:0-7076 GCA_964449125.1 uncultured Coxiellaceae bacterium
GTGCACCAAATTGGGTGTACCAATTGCACCGGCACGAATACGTGTTTGAATGCTTGCAAAATTAGGATCAAAACGGCGATTGAAGCCTATTTGCAATAAACTTTTATTTTTTTCGACCACGGCTAGGCAGGTTAAAATTTCTTCTTCCGTTAAACCTAGGGGCTTTTCACAAAAAATGGCTTTGTTGGCGGTACTGGCAGCAATGACTTGTTGTTGATGTAAGGTAGTGGGAGACGCAATTAGAACAGCATCGAGTTCGGGATGATGAATAATTTCATCAGCATTCGCAGTAACGAGAGGTATTTGCAAGCTTGCAGCCCAATCACGATCTATAAAAGGATCCGCAATCGCAGCGAGCGAAAATTGGGGCAAACGATAATAAATATTTTCAGCGTGCAGTTTGCCAATTCTGCCCGCGCCAAGGATGCCAATACGACAAGTTTTCATTTTAAATTACCATATTAAATTGTAGGAGGATTTTCAGTAGCCAAAGTGCCGGGTTTCACAGTTAATGTGTCAACAGCAGCACCTAATTCACGCATTTTTTTGCCTGCCAATAAATTTTCTTCTATTTTTTCCAAAGACAATCCACTCGTTTCAGGAATAAAATAATAAATAAACATGTAAGCAATCAAACAGACGCTGCCAAACAACCAAAAAGTGTTTGCTTCGCGAAAATAATGAAAGATGCTTAATACGCTGATTGAGACGATAAAATTAGCAATCCATTGCACCATGCTAGCTATACTCATAGCCAGGCCACGAATTTTTAATGGATAAATTTCTGCGATTATTACCCAGAATAAAGATCCTAGACTGACACAGTAACCCATCACATACGTTGAGAGCAGAAATAATAACAGCCACTTTTTTCCCGGCCAACTTAAATCATAACAAGCGCCAGCCAAGATCAAGCTGAAAGCAGCAAGTAGGGTTCCACCCAATAAAAGCGATCGCCTGCCTAATCTATCTACGGTTAGCAGTGTGATGATTGTAAAAATACAATTCACTATCCCCATCAGAAAGGTAGCTAAAATCGCAATTTTAACGGGGTGAAAACCCAAACCTTCAAAAATGACCGGGCCGTAATACATAATCGCGCTAATACCAGAGAATTGCTGAAAAATGCCCAATACCGTGCCAATGGTTAACACCGATATAAAAGGTTTACTTAATAGCTGTTTAAGCGTGGAACGATAATGTGTCTGACTGATACTGAACTGAATTTCACGTAATTCGGGTTCAACATCGTCAGCGCTGCGAATTTTTTGCAAAATTTCGCGGGCTTTTTTAACACCTTGTGTAGCAAGCGTCCATCTTGGCGAGTTTGGAATGAATAACATTCCGATTAACAAGAAAATGGCAGGAACAACGCCTATCCATAAAATTAAGCGCCAACTCGATGCGCTGCTATCATGTAAAAAATAACCGATTAAAAATGAAAAAGCCTGTCCAAAGGTAATGGCAACACCATTAATTAGGATCATGCTACCGCGCAAATGCGGTGGCGCGACTTCGGAAATAAATAAAGGAGCAATATAGGAAGCCATACCGATGCACACGCCAATGAAAAATCGACCCAGTAATAATATCCAGGGTGCGGAAGCTTGCGCACAAATAATCGACCCCCCTGCGAAACCCAATGCCGCCAGCATCAGCAGTGTTTTTCTACTGATTTTATCAGCTGCCAGGAATCCGCTAATGGGAATACCTACGATTGAACCTAATAAACTAATACTGACTATGAGCGACCATTGCCAATCAGAGAGAAAAAACTGTGTGGTTATCTGGTCTTTGGTATCCGCAATGACGCTGGAATCATATCCAAACAGAAATCCACCCAAACCAGCAATTGCCGAAACCAAAATAACAAATAAAATGTGTTTACTTTTTCCTTGTGAAATCCTCGCAGCACTCATCCATTTATTCCTTATGATAAGGCCGCTATTATTCCCAACATCGATTCCGATTTCAACGCATCTTTAAAAAATTACTTCCATAATTGATGTAACCGCCCATCACGCCCGCAACTATAACGATAGATGTTATACAGAATAGCTTTCTTCTGATAATAAGACTGATGATAATCTTCAGCCGGATAAAAAGTGGTAGCCGGTAAAATTTCAGTCGTTATTTTTTCAAAGCCCGGCGTTTTCATTAATTCTACCTTGCTTGCATCCGCCAATTTTTTTTGTTCGTCGTTATGATAAAAAATAGCGGCGCGATATTGATTACCTGAATCACAAAATTGGCCGTCCGCATTTAGGGGATCAATGTTATGCCAGAAATGTTCGAGTATTTTGGAGTAACTGATGATTGCAGGATCAAAATAAACTTCTATTGCTTCGTAATGGCCGGTTAAACCATGGGAAACTTGATCATAGGTTGGATTTACTTCCGTACCCCCGGTATAACCCACCACCGTTTTGGTCACCCCTTTTACTTTGTCAAAATCCGCTTGGGCACACCAAAAGCAACCCATTGCAAACGTAGCAACCTCTGTCACGGCATAAGCGGTTTGCAAGGCCAGCGCACCCATAATTGCAATTAAGAATATGATAATTTTATTCATCTTTGATCCTTGTTTTTTGATCTATACTAATAAATATGATGCAACGAACTGCTTGGTTTATTTTCATCATTTTTAATCTGTGCGGCGCCATCAGCGTTGCCGCGCCACTTTATCAACGTCCTAGTGATAAAGTTATCCAACAACGTTTAACACCAATGCAATATTATGTCACGCAGAAAAAAGGGACTGAACCTGCTTTTCATAACGCCTATTGGGATAATAAAAGTTCCGGAATTTATGTGGATGTCGTATCAGGCGAACCCTTGTTTAGCTCACTTGATAAATTCAATTCGGGGACCGGTTGGCCTAGCTTTAACAAACCATTGGACGCCAATAATATTGTATTAAAACCTCAGCGCGGCTGGTTTCGAACACACATTGAAGTTCTTTCACAACAGGGTCGATCTCACCTCGGCGATTTATTCTATGATGGGCCAGCACCTACGCACATACGTTATTGCATCAATTCTGCTGCGCTAGAATTCATTCCCGTGGAAGATCTGCAAAAACGCGGGTATGGCAAATACGTGAAATTGTTTTCTTCCACTCCAAAAAAAGATTAATGCTGTTGTACAAATTCGTGGACGCGAACATATGCCGTATACAAAACTAATGCGCTAAATAAAATAGCTAATAAGGGAAATAAGCGTGGCATCCCTATCATGAGAATAAAAAATATAAATGCCTCAGCACGTTCCATCAATCCTGGACTATAATAAAAGCCTTTTTGATCCTGATTCGGTGTAAAAATTCCCACCACCAGAAAACTGGTAATGCAAATATAACAACTGCCCAACATGATAAATCCATAAATAGCACGCGTACCAGGATCACATAAAATTAAACCCGCCATGACTGACCATTCAACGATTCGGTCCGAAACAATATCCAGAACCGCACCACGTGTAGATTGTTTTTTTGCAGCACGCGCCACCGCACCATCCAACATATCTAGGCAACCGGATAGAAGCAATAAACTGATGGCCAGTAGTGGCGCATGAAAAATTAAAGCCGGAATAACCGCTATACCAAAAAAACAACCGGCATACGTTAATTGTTCGGGCTCAATATAGTTAGCTATTTTTTTAATGAATGGAGCAGTCATAACTGGCTGGTAAAATGTGCGTAGATGGGCTTCGAGCATTATTACTCCTTATCGTGAGATTGATATTTATCCTTAAATAAAATCGGCAGTAGGGCAAGCACAGCCAAACCTAATAAAGGTAATAAAATGGCTGGCGAAAAAATAATTTTCATATCAGGCAAGGTATCGCTTTGAAAAAAACCATGTAGGCTATGACCAATCATGACGTAGACAAACGTGCCTGGGATAATGCCAATAAACGTCGCTATAACAAAGATGCGTGGTTTTACGGACAGTAACCCTGCCGCAATATTTACCGCCCAAAAAGGGAAAATGGGGATTAAGCGTATCGCTAGTAGATAGTTAAACGCATTTTTTTCCATGCCTTTTCTTAAATGCTCTACCCAATTTTTTTTGTAATGTGAAAACCAGCGGCCCACAGTAGTTTGCACAGCCCAAAATAAAATCGTTGAACCAATTGTCGCGCTGACGGTTATATAAATAATCGCTAGGGGACCAAATAAAAAACCGCCCAATAGTGTCATTAACAATGCTGCAGGCAAGGAAAAAGCCACCACTGAAATATATGTGAGCATATAGATAATAATTGTATAGAAATAGTAATCAGCTACCCAACGCACCAATATATCGTGATGTGTTTTCAAAAATGGATAAGTAAAAATTTCGTACCAACGAAAAACAATCGTACAACAAAAACCTAATATTAGTACGACAAGCAATAACCAGCGTAAAAAATGATTAATATCACGCCGCATGATAATTCCTTATTCATTTCGCAAATTTATTTACTAAAATATAGAATGCACTTTACCTGATTCGCAACGCGCACAAAAAAGTAATTCGTTTAAAAGACTAAATATTTTTTATTACACCTGTTGTTATTTTGATTATGTTTATGTATGTTATATGTTTGTACTCTTTGATATGGTCCGCGATGAACTTGATTCAAAGGAGTCGTTTAGTCTTAATAAGGAGATCTCTATGAAGTTAGCGTCATTCCCAATGAAGGCCTTAGCGGCTTCATTAATGCTGGTATCAATGACAGGATTAGCCTTTGCTAAAAACTACAAAGGTGAAAACTACAAGGGCGAAGCAATGCCTGCTCCATGCCCAGCCCCAAGAATGTTAATGGACGGCGTCTACCTCGGTGCTCAAGTAGGATATGATTCTTACAGAGTCCGTACCAGTATCGACGCGCCAGCTCCAGGAACATTAGTTGCTAATCCAGTGCTTAATGCCACCGGTTGGGTTGGTGGTTTAATGCTTGGTTATGGCAAGTACATCAATGAATGGTTCTATTTAGCTGGGGAAATTTTTGGTAATGTGAGCGGCGCTGAAACACGTTTCTCAGCTGCTACCGCTACCGAAAGTGTAACCGGTAAATTCGAAGTCAATGGCAGTTGGGGATTGGCTCTTCTCCCAGGCGCTCGCTTGAACGACACCTCTTTAGGTTATGTTCGTTTAGGTTGGAACTGGGCTAACTTGAAGGCTAATGCTTCTTCCACAGTACCACCAGCTGCAGCAGTAGCCGGCAGCAAAACAAATACCAGCAATGGTTTTGTATTTGGTGTTGGTATTGAAACCTTACTTTGGGACAATTGGAGTCTGCGTGGCGAGTTCGATCACACCTACTACAATTCCTTCAATACAACTGTTGCTACAATTAACCCATCTGACAATCAATTCATGTTGGGCTTGTTGTATCACTTTGCTTAATTGCTCCGCAAAGGAAGCAAACGAAAGTTTGCTTCCTTTTGTTTACCTCCCTGGACACATCCTCTACACCCAATCTTACGCATTTTAAAAATTAATCTTTTATATTTATATTATTTTTTAATCACTTAGGTAAAGCGCAAGTTCAATTTCTGAGCCATACACTATACTTAATTCATAGTAAATTGAATGAAGGATAATATGGCAAACGAAATCCCGAAAATCATGCATTTCATTTGGGCTGGCGGGGTAAAAATCATGCCCGATGAAGCCTTAAGAAATGTAATCGATTGGGCTAAAGCCAATCCGGATTTCATCATTAACATTTGGGTTGATCATATTACGGATCCCGAAGTAAATAATAAATATGTAGAAAAAATATCTGAATTATCTGAATTAATGGATAACTCCGCTGTCACGAATATAAAAATAATGGACATTAATGAAGAAAAGGTTTGTACACCCGAAGTCCGTTATGAATTAAATCACCTCGCGCCAAACTACGGCGCTTCGAGCGACATGTTACGTTATAATATTTTATCTAAAAAAGGTGGTGCGTATTTTGATTGTGGTGATGTGTTTCCCAATCCCCGCATGCGCTTAGGTGACATTATTTTCTCAGAAGATGAGGCGACGACTGACGCGGGCAAAGAAGTATTCACTCAAAACCTGTCAGAACCACGACTCCTTGTTCATATCACCCCACACATCATGCACGATCCTTCACGACAAAAAAAAGAGACCGAAGCACCCGGAACAGAAGCTATTATTTGTACGCCCAATCATCCGCTTATGCTTAGCCTCGCTGAAAAAGCAAGCCAGGCTTACTATAAAAAAGAATGGAACTATAAGCTGCTTCAATATGAATACAATTATGATGAGGACACTTCAAAATCAACTCCTTCTCGTCAATCAGGATTAATGCATTCTAGTAAAAAATTCTTTAATTCATTATCAAAAACTACCGAAGTCAAGAAAACACCCAGGCAACCATTCCCCGATGTACCTAGGTCCAATGATAAATCCAAACTATTTCCCTCACTAAAATCCCATTCACGAATAATGGCGTTACAACATCCTAATAAAACACGGGCGCGAACGGCGATCAAAACAGACCATGAAGAAAAAGTTAATATTAGCGATCAAACTGAAATTGCTAAACGCAGAGCACTCGATACATTAGCTTTAACGGGTCCTGGTATGGCTATTAACCACATGAGAGAAACATTAGGTGTCAAAAAACTACCACAAGAATATTTGATGCCACACTCTGAAAACAAATCTACCGATTGGGTTTCTCTACCCCCAGACCATGCACTTGCGTGGGCAAAATTTCGTATTATTCCATGTAATTTTGAACAAGCTATTGCCTCTGCTGTCGAGAGTATCAATTTTGAAATAGACAATATGAACATTCTTAATATTAATGCACACATTGAGCAAGTTGCCTGCGCGGTCGAAAGCTATAGACTATCCGGTCAATTTCCTGGTGTAGATTACGAGAATATTTCTTCTCTTAAACTGCAAGTTAAAGACGCGCTCTTAAAAAAATTCACTGATAATGACCGCTTTCAAATAATTGGTGACAAGCTATTGTCTCGCAGAACGCTTGGTGGTTTAAGCCTATGAATTCAATCTAGCCCATCCTGAAAGTTATAATTGACTACAAAGCACCATATAATGCAT
>CAYUYG010000086.1:0-7044 GCA_964449125.1 uncultured Coxiellaceae bacterium
CCAGTACTTTTTTACTTTCGAAGGTAACGTTAGCATAAGCCAAATTTGCGATCACTTGATCACGCGAAGCAATGGCTTGATGAAAACTTTCCAACGCACCTTTGTAAGCATCACTTTCGGGACGTTGTTCTAACATAAACAAGGTTTGTCCCTGTTTAACACGGCTACCACGAACCACCAATAATTGTTTTAATATTCCCGAGACAGGCGTCGCCATATACGTGTAACGGCCTTCGATATAACCCTGGGCTCTATTTTCAGAACGTGAACAACTTACCAAGAACATGGCAATGAATATACAGACAACAGCCTTGTATCTGTTTTCCGCCATCATAGAAGTCCCTAAAAAAGCGAGTGCTCATTTCATTATATGCTTTTTGGGGTTTTTTAGCAGAGACAAAAAAAACAGCCAGGCAAAAACACCGCCTGACTGCTCTGAAACTAACAACAATTAACCCAAGTTGTATGCGACGTTTAAGCTCAACATATCAGCATTTGGGATAGCACGTGGATTGGTGCTGGTGTTACCTGTACCAACGATACGGGTCAATTCAACATTGGTGGTCACGCCGGTTTGTGGAATATCGTAGCTTACGCCGATACCATAAACTGGACGGATTTTGCTGTTGTTGTAGTTGTGATTACCAGTTTGGCCAAATACAACAGCGTTGTTTGCTTTAACTTCGGTTTTGCTTTTAACGAGAGCAGCACCAGCTAATGCATATGCATTGAAGCCTTCAGCGAATGGCAAATAACCTTTACCTACTACATCAAATGCATTTAAGTTGTAATCAACCGATGCATTCGCGCCAATCGTGCTAGCATCGTAGCTTGATTTAGCATAGTGAGCTAAACCTGCTTCAACACCAACGTATTGGTTGAAGTTGTAGCCAGCAAATAATCTTTCGCCTAAACCGCCACGCTGGGTTTTACTGCTTGTTGTAGCAGCGCCGAAGTTTAATTTGTTGTTGGTTGTTTCTAAACGGCTAGTGCCTAAACCTAAACCAAGATAGCTACCTGGTGTTGCAGCATTTGCAATGCTGGTGAAAGCAGCAAATGAAAGAACTGCTGCGCCAATTGTTAATATCTTCTTCATTCAAAACTCCTCAGAGTGTGTTTTTGTTAGTTAAAAAACAAACCAAAAGTACAATGATTGTCTGTTTGTTGTCAAATAATCCCAATATGGTTAAAAATGATGCAGATAAGCACTTGTTTACATTGAATAAAAATATTGCCCAATGCTATGGCACAGAATGCACCACCGACTTTTAATCCATGAGGGTTAGGAATCAGAAAAGAATGAGGGCAAGGAAACTGACCCACATGGAACAAGTCCATGGGGGTCAAGGAGAATGATTACGGACGTTCATCTGTATTTTTTGGTTGGGGAATCAAATGTTGACGGTCAACACCAAGCGCCAGTGACAACGTACCTGCAACATAAATAGAAGAATACGTACCAACAATAATACCGATCATCAAAGCAAGTGAGAAACCATGCAACAAACTGCCGCCCATAAAAAACAGCGCGAGCACGACCAACAAGGTGATAACGGACGTCATAATAGTACGCGACAAAGTTTGATTGATGGATTGATTCATCACTTCCAGTGACGTGGCTTTTCTCAATTTGCGGAAATTTTCTCGCACACGGTCAAAAATAACGATCGTGTCATTCAACGAATAACCAATCACTGTCAACACCGCAGCCAAGGCAATTAAATTAAATTCAATCCGGAAAAATGAAAAGACACCCAAAATAATAATGGGATCGTGAACCAGCGCAACGGTTGAACCGATTGCAAAACGCATATCAAAACGGAAAGCGATATAAATCATGGTACCGATCAATGCAATGACAATGGCGAGAAAACCCTTGCTTGCCATTTCTTTACCGACTTGCGGACCGATATAATTAATCTGATCGATTTTCGCACCAGGCAAGGCAGCTAGCACTTGTTTCACCATGTCCGCCTGTACTTTGTCATTCATGCTGTCTACATGCTTGCCTTTGGGTACGAGACTCACTAATACATCTTTTGATGTACCGTAACTAATGACAACAGCTTCTGGAAAACCAGCCTGCTCCAATTGAGTGCGTATTTCACTCAAATTGGCTTCTTGCTGATAACTCAATTGAATCTGTGTACCACCGGTGAAATCAAGTCCCCAATTCAATCCATATATCGCGAGGGAAGCCAGCGAAAGAATCATGAGGATGGTGGATAAAATGGCTGCCCATTTACGCTGGGCCATAAAATCAATAGTCGTATTATGTTTAAAAAATTCCATGTTAAATCCCGATTGAGATACGTTTTAGTGGACGACCGCCGTAAATTAAATTAACGAGGGCACGTGTACCCATGATCGCGGTAAACATCGAGGTCAATAAACCGATGGTAACAGTAATAGCAAACCCTTTTACGACGCCCGAACCCAAACGGAATAAAATCATGGTCACAATTAATGTCGTGATATTCGCATCCAAAATAGTCACGAAAGCGCGCTCATACCCAGCATGAATACTGGCTTGAATTCCCATGCCGCGGCGAATTTCCTCACGAATACGCTCAAAGATAAGTACGTTTGCATCCACTGCCATACCGACTGTTAGTACGATACCCGCAATGCCTGGCAAGGTGAGTGTCGCACCGAGTAATGACAAAACTGAAATGATCAGCACTAAATTCATTGCCAATGCCAAATCAGCGATTAAACCCATTACCCCGTAATAAATCGCCATGAAAATCACAACAAGGCCCATGCCAACTGCTACCGACATCATACCCATGTGAATATTTTGCTTACCCAAGCTCGGGCCAACTTGCCGCTCTTCGATAATCGTTACTGGAGCCGCCAAGGCACCTGCGCGCAATAATAAGGCCAGGTTGCGTGCTTCATTCTGACTGGTCAAACCCGTAATCTGGAAATTACTACCCAGCGCGCTTTGAATGGTCGCCACGCTAATAATGTGACGTTCGTTGCGATACGTAATCACACGTTTGCCGTTTTCCATTTTTGGTGTGGATTTTACTTCCACATAGACGACAGCCATGGGTTTGCCGATGCTTTCTGCTGTTACTTTGGTAAATAAGCTATCACCTGCCCCCGCCAAACGTACTTGTACATTGGCTCGTCCATCTTCACCAAATCCCGATGTTGCGGCAATAATCGATGAACCGCGCAGCACGATCTGGTTCTTTAATAAAATTGGCCGACCATTATATTGGTAAACACGGGAATCGGATCCCGCTCCGCCTTGCGCAGCAATCGACGGGTCCTGCTCAACATCTACCATATGAAATTCGAGTGTCGCGGTTTTGCCAAGAATATTTTTGGCTTCCGCCGTGTCTTGAATACCAGGCAAATCAATTGAAATACGACTTTCACCTTGTTGTTGAACAATCGCTTCGGAGATGCCGAGTTCATTTACACGATTGCGCAGAGTATTCATTTCCTGATCGAGCGTTTCCTGCTTGGCTTGGAAAACGGCGTTCGGCAATAATTTGCCAACTAAAACATAATCATTACCTTTTTGTTCCTTTTCCCATACAAACTCGGTATAACGCCGACGCACAAAATCATAGGCATTATCGAGAATGTCTGCAGAACGGAATTGAATGGTAATCTGGTCGTTAGATTTGCGAGAAATACCCGTATAACGAATGCGTTCATCGCGCAAACCTTGATTTATGCCGCGTAAATCGCCATCAATTCGTTGCTGAATTACGGAATCAATATCGACTTGCATTAAAAAATGCACACCGCCGCGCAAATCCAGACCCAGCTTCATGGGAACGGCTCCCAGTGATTTCAACCATTGCGGCAAGTCACGCGCAAGGTTCAAAGCGACTAAGTAATTTTCGCCGAGTGCTTGCTGGATAATATCTTTAGCTTTTAACTGAATATCAGTCGATGTAAAACGATAAAGCAGCGTTTGATTTTGAAATTGCGAACTAATATAAGTAATCTCTGCGCTTTTCAAGGCACTATCAATCACATTCCGTGTCTGTTCATCCACCACGGTTGTGTCATTTCCCATGATTTGAACAGCAGGATATTCGCTATACAAATTAGGTGCGGCATAAACAAAACCCGCAATAATCACAACAATGATCAGTAGATATTTCCAAAATGGGTAACGGTTAATCGTAGTTGCCATGATTGTGCAAAGTCCTCGTTATGCTATCGATTTTAATGTTCCTTTCGGCAACACATTCACAATGGACGATTTCTGTAGTGCAATTTCCACATTATCGTTTATTGAGACAATAATATACGGATCAGCCACCTTGGTAATGCGGCCCAGCAATCCGCCGGCGGTAACAATTTCATCTCCTTTTGCCAGGGTACTCAGCATGTCGCGCTGCTCTTTAGCGCGTTTGCTTTGCGGACGCCAAATGGCAAAATAAATAAATACGAGGAAAAAAACCAACATGATCATTAATGAACCACTGCCTTGAGCGACGGGCGCTGCAGCACTAGCGGGATCTGCGTAAGCATTTGAAATCAAGAAATTAAAAACCTGTTCCATCATGATGGCTCGCCTTAAATACGAAGGGAAATGGGACGATTATAAGCGGTTTCTACGGTTCGTCAAACACTCCTTGTAATAAGACTTTCCTGCGCTAGTAAAAAACATTCATATCTTTAATCTTGCGCTAAGAATCGCTCTCTATACTGCGTCACATACACATCAAAACGAGATTAAAATAAAATGACCACGACCCGTAGCAGGTCTTCATCTGTCAATATCTTGGCATCCACCAGTCACTCATCAAAAAATGAAAAGGCGGAACAAGCCAGTGCAAAAACTATTGAAAGCGGCTTTCCTACTTATGATTTGACTTCTAAGCGCTTAAAACCAATCCAACAGACTTTCGATGAACAATTGTCGCAAAAAAACCTACAAGAATTAACAAGGCTGCAATTAGCTCTCGAGCGAGTTAACAAAAACCTGGAAGCAATAGCCGCAGCAGAAGCCGAAGAAACATTAATGATTTCAGGCAGTTTGGCTGAATTCCGTAAAGCACAAGAACAAGAACAACGCGCTATATCATGGCAAATTGCTCACTTAGAAAACGCCCTCAAACAAGGAACAGATTTTAGGTTTTTTATTCTGGGTTGTGAGGGCAACGCCAAAAAGAATCAAATCCGGGTCGCTGAATTAATGAGTGAAATTGCGCTGGACCCTGCCAATAGACCCGATTTCATCCTGCTTTTAGGCGACAACTTTTATGATCATGGGGTAAATAGCGCCGAAGATGAAATGTTTCGAACACATTTTGAAGAGATTTACGGTAGACGATCTTTGGCAATTCGCGATATTCCATGCTTTGTCATTCTTGGCAACCATGATGAAAACATCCACAAAAAGCACATGTGGAAAAAACAGGGCATAGAAGTTGGCATGCACCAGGTTGTCCACTCTTACCTTGAAGATCCAGAAGTCTATGTAAATTCCACTTTGGATCTGGATCAATTACCTAAATGGAATATGCCCGCGCGCGCCTATTCGCTGCGCTTTGCCGATACAGAAATATTTTGTATCGATTCGAATACTTACGCATTAGAATTTTTAGCCGCACAAAATGGTGATGTCAGTTTAACCAATCAGACTGTCTGGTTGGAAACCAAAGTGAAAGAAGCGCAAGCGAATGGACGGAAAGTGATGCTGGCATTGCATCATCCTCTAGTCACCCAAGGGAAGCGTGCATTCATTTCAGATCTCAACTTATACCTGTCCAAGGAAAAATTTCAAGAGTTGAAAGAATTGCTTCCCAATGTTACCCAGGATTTTTCTTATAATGCATTATTAAATGAGATTATTAAAAAACAAGAATTGATTTTTAATGCCGTCCTCTCTGCTCATGATCATTATCAGGCTTATTATAATAATGTTTTAGTCGAATCAAAACATCGTCTCTGTCAAATTACTGCAGGTGGTGGTGGCGGTGGGACGCATGCTCGCAAGGAATTTCAAACTCAGTCAGAAATGGGTTATTTTATTAAAGGTCACGGCGCCACCTTGGTTAAGGCTGAAATCGATACGCCAGAACTTAAGTTTAACACGTATAGCGTCGGTCAGCGTACGCCTATTGTTTTTACGAATCAAAGTCCACGGCCTGTACATACTTATCCAGGGAATATAACTCCTAAGGCAAAACGTAATATACTAATGCTACATACCGCGTTATTAGATGCGTTATCAGATTACTTCGCATTTTTAAGCATAAGCGAACCTAGCCCACAAAAAACAATTAAAGAAAAATCGGCGGGTTTTTTCAGCCGTCATGGTAAAGAAGGTATCAATCGCGCCCATAAATTATGGGGATACTTAAATAAAGTTACACGCGATGATTACAAAACAACGCTAGAACAAACGATGGAAATTCTTGGAGGTAGTCCAACCTCCCCGGATGAACACTCGCTTATTACTTATGTGACCAAGCATCTCGAAAATACATTTGGTAAGGGCGAAACATTGCAATCATTGCTACACGCGGAAGAAAGTATAGGTTATATCAGGCGATCACCCAGTGGACATTACCTACATAGCCTAAGCTAAGCGATACTCTGGCGTGTTACCCACATCGCATCACCGTAGCTATAAAAACGATACGCTTGTTGTACAGCTTCTTGGTAAGCGGATAAAACGATTTGCTGGCCGCCAAACGCGCAAACTAACATCAACAGTGTTGAGCGCGGTAAATGCAAATTCGTCACGAGTGCATCGACACAGCGAAACTAGTAACCGGGATAAATAAAAATACTGGTTTCACCACTGTAAGGACGGATTTCGCCGGTTTGACTAGCTGTTTCCAGTGCGCGCAGCGTGGTAGTGCCCACTGCAATCACGCGTTTACCACGAGCTTTCGTCGCTTGAATGGCTTCGCATAAATTCAGCGGCACATCCAAGTATTCTGCATGCATTTTATGCTCACGGATATTATCTACGCGTACTGGCGCGAATGTACCTGCGCCGATGTGCAGTGTTAAGAAACTCATCTCAACTTGCTTGGCACGCAATTGCTGTAATAACTC
>CAYUYG010000087.1:0-6892 GCA_964449125.1 uncultured Coxiellaceae bacterium
GCCGGCTACCGCATGTGGTCGTATCAAATCTTGAAAAAGCTTATCAAGCAGAAAAATACAAAGTGGAAAATATCAGGAGTTATTACGACAGATGATAGCGAAGTCGACTTTTCTCGCAGTAATCTACCCACTTTGGTCCTTACAAAAGAAAAAAAACTTAATCTTAAGCTTATTTCGGAATTCCAACCTGACATTTTTTTATTTTATGGTTGGTCATGGATTCTTCCTAAAGAAATTTATAATAGATTTTCACTTCATTCCCTTTCCAGAAGACTATAAAGAACAATATATTGCTGAATATTTAATCCGAAAATCCCACTCCTTAGATACAAACAGTAATACGCAGCTGGCCAAACTTAAAAAGTGCATTGCTGAGCATGCAGAAAAACCATGGTCACACTATTATCAAGCTATTTTAGAAGAACAAGATCAACATGAATCTGAAATGATGTATCATGCGTTACGCGCTGTTTCATTTGGGGATTTACGCGCCAGTTATTTAATAATAGATTATTATACGCAACAACTACCAAGCATTACTGACTCGACCTATCAAACCCTCGTAAAACACACATTATGCCTGGATGAAGTTGATTCATCACGAGAAAAGTCACGTCTTTCATGCTTAACCTATTGCCTGCGAGCACGTCATCCTCATATGGTTCAATTTATAGATCAAGGGCTTGCTCTTGATACAATGCTCGAGGCTTTTTTACCTGAAGATAGAAATGTCCAAGGCTTTCTAACGTTTTTAGCCGAAGTGTTACAATTATCTGGCATTTTATCACCTGCCTATACCCAACAATTAGTTGAAGAAAGTAAATTTGTTAATTGTGAAACGGTATTTGATGTGGTTAAAATTATTTTAAAAAGAATTATTTCCTCCAGCATTATTTATACTTCATTATATAACTGGGTAAGACAATTAAACCTTAGTGAACATCCCATTGCCTGCTATTACCAGGCAGAGCTGATGCGCACACGAATTTTGTATACACTTAGTTACGACTTACATAACAGCGTGCCCCGCATTGACCAGGAATTATTGGAAGCAGTTACTTATTATAAAAAAGCGTTTGCTGGTAGGGAATATCGAGCACTTGCCCAATGCCCAGATAATCACATTGGTGGATTATATTCACTATTAGGAATAAAACCTGCTCTAGAATTAATTGATAAGGAAACCTTCAGGACAATGCTGCACGAAGGCGCGCACAAGGGTAAAAATGTATTTTGTATCCATGTGTTGGCCTGCTACTACCTCAAGGAAACCCATTGGGATCGAGACCCTTTTAAAGTCTGGACCATACAACAGTCGGCCGGTTATCTAGATAATCACGGACAAAATACGTATACAGCACTTATTGATGCTGCAAGTCATCCCGATAAATATCCTTATGTCCACTGCGCATTAAGTTTGTTATATGCACATAGGGGTGAAGAAGCCCAATCATTTGAGGCGTATCAATTTGCCGTAAGCATCCACCCAACATTACCTGCACGATATATCGCCCATGGAAAAAAATCTGATTTAGCTACACAAGAAAATGTGCAAATATTTTTAAACCATCAACTAAAACTACTTGAAAATACCAGTACTCGCCCAACAACATCAACCTATTATTTAAGAAAACATCCATGATTAAGGAATATTATGTTAAAACGTGGTCGTTTACCTGATTCAAAAGGCACCCTCCCTAAAACCAAAAAAAAGAGGTTTTCAGTCATTGATCCGACATTTGAAAATGCAATCGGACAATCTACAGTTATTGATATTTTTTTAGAATTTGCGGACGTAGAAAGCACGGCTAATTTATCCACTACCAATAAACTTTTCCAGGCTCTTTGTCATAAAGACAATGCCAATGAACTATACTGGGAGAAAAAATTTACTCAGGATTTTCGGCCGCCTTACGTTAAAAAGAATTTTAAATTGCAATATATCGCGGAATATTTACTGCAATTAGCCTTAAAGACTGACCAACCTCAGTGTTATGCAAAATTAAAAAAACACATTCTGCCTCACAAACAAGCAGAGTGGTGCCACTACTATGTGGCTGCGCTAATTCAGCATGAGCTTAAAGAGAAAAAAAAACAGCCACTATTACAAGTCGATAATCATTTAAGTTTTCACTTTACTGCTCAGCTTCCAAATTCAGCATACCGGCGCATACTAGATAATATTGAATCTCTCATGGTTGAACATGCCTTAGCTGCGCTATTGCAAGGAATTTTTCACGCTGGCAATTTGATTCTTGATTACTTTCATATGCTCGATAATACTTACCGCTGTCTGCTTAGAACGTATAGTTTACGCGATTTAAATTTTGCCTTAGATCAATTACCAGCCTCAGCGGCTCAACTAAAATTATGCTTTGAAACAAAACTTATGCGTGGTTCTGCTGTAAGACAGCTAGACATTCAAAATGAAGCTTTTCAATGCCTGATGCTATTAGCGGCAGATGAAAACATCACCCCTGCGGAATTTCTGAGTTTTACTATTGGAGTATTACGCAGAACACGCTTCATCTCTATACAAGATGAAACCATACTGCGTTCATGTCCGCAGCTAATGAGCAGCCCGACTATCTTTGATCTACTTAAAGCACTACTAAATCACCCTCTCACGCCAAGATTATTCGTATTCCATTTACAGAACTGGATTAAACAATGGGAAACCTGTGGCAGTCCAGTGGCTCACTATTATGCCGCCGAAGAAAAACGCCAAGATATTATGCGTAAATTATTACAGCATGGCAGCTATCAACAATCCGTTGAATGCCAGGCCGATTTCCAATATGCCCTGAATCAATATAAAGATGCTTTGGCAGGTCGCGAATATCGAGCTGCCGCCACTGGATTGGATCAGCAACTCGGGGGCTTACACGCATGACTCAAAATCAATCCTGATTTATTGCCTCAATCACATCTAAACTATTGGGTTAATCAAGGCATCGCGCATAAAGACAAGTTTTGTATTCTGTTAACTGCTAAGGAATTGACAGCTAAAACTGATTGGCATCATAACGCCTATAAAATCTGGGTCATGCACCTTGCCGCCAGTTATGGCCACCCTCACGGACAACACGCCTATAATGCGTTACTACGTGCAGCAGATCATCCTGACACCCATCTGTATGTGCGGTGTGCACTGAGTGTAGTACAGAGTACATACGAGGATGAGAAGGAATCGTATAAAAACTATGAATTTGTCGCCACAATTAATCGAGACTTACCTAACGAGTTTTTGCAAATTGGCAGGCGCTTTGGTTTTTGCACCGAAGAAAATGAGGCCTTGTTTTATCGCCATCAAAAGCATTTTTTGCGAGATGAACTTGATAATGCTCAGGAACCCATTTCGCGTTATTTTTTGCGAAGAAAATAAGGCATTAATAAATACCAATTTCGCGCAATCGTTCGTGTAAATATTCGATAGCTGTATAGTTATCCGATAGACGCACTTCTTTGCGCGCGTGTAAAAATAAGGGCATTGAAAAGCGGGAAATATTTTCCCTGCTATCGACAGGATTCACCACACGATGGGTCGTCGATTTATAATAACCCTGGGTGCACATCTGCAACATATCACCCACATTCACGACAATATTATTAGGATTGCAAGTAACCGCATGCCACTTATTGTGTTTATCCATCACTTCGAGACCTGGTGCTGTCGCCGCTGGGAGCAAGGTAATCAAGTTAATATCTTCATGAGGCGCCGCACGTACACATTCTTTATCAATATCCATAGTCAGTGGAGGGTAATGCAAGATACGCAGCAAGGTATTTTGCTCAAGATCAACCATATTGCGTAAAGGCATGGATAAAGTGTGACTAATATCAGCAGGCAAACAATCCTCTATCCATTGTAGTAATTGTACGGCTAACTGAGTGAGCTCGTGATATAACCGCCAAGTAATCGCTTGTAACTCGACGGGTTTTTTACCCCAGGGATAAAAATGAAAAAATTCCTTCAAATCACTCGTTTTACTATTTTTAGCATTCTCAGACTTGAACGGAAAATAACCATCTTGCGCAGGTTTTTGATACATGTATTGTATTTTTTGCTCAGAGGCAAAAAAATTCTGCCACTGTCTATAAACTTCTTCAATCAATTGAGTTGAAATAGGATGTTGCTGCAATACAGCAAAACCTGTTTCCTTGAGTGATTGAGAAAATTGTTGTTTCGCATTCGCGGAAGAATAATCGACAGTCAGTACGTGCATAAAACCTCGCTAAAATTCTTAATAATTCCTTAAGCATAAGTCAGCTAGTATAGGTGAGTTTTACAATATTTGACACGGAGGTCAACATGTCTTTTCCAAGTAAACTCGTTCTCAAATCCCTACTCGAAACTTATTTACAAGCTCGAAAAAATACCTGGCATTTAGTGAATCAAAGAGCTGAAGTTGAATTGCCCGTGGTAAATGATACTGCAATGCATAAAATAAAGACTTGCATCGAATTATTCAGAAAATTTGATACCTGCAGAAATACTTCTGCCGCCTGGATTGACGTCATTAAAGAGCTCGACAAGCTCGAAAAAGAAGAAGGCTTGACCTTTTTCAACCGCATTGGCGCTACTTCACCTTATTTAACGAATACCTTACAAGCAGCGCGATCTTACATTGCGCATGAATTACAAGAAAATGGTACATTCAAAGAACATGTCGACAATTTGTTACGAAGACAACAATTACTGGAAATAAAAAAATCTAAATCTATTGAAGAAAATAAAGATTTAGAAAATATTAAGTATGAATTAAATCTCTTAATGCCCTCTCATCACCATACCGCCTATTTTGATGATGTGATCAAACCTTACAATTCAGAAGGTATCACCTCGGAAAGTAATTTTGCCGATTATGCTAGTAATATTGAAAACAAAGTTCGTAAACTTCCATTGCTTGATAAAATTAATACTCTTTTTTCTGCTCACGAAGAACGATTAAGGCAGCTGGCAACCATGTCTACTTCATCAGCCAAAAAATCTCCTTTACAAGCGGTCTCGACTTTTAGGCCCAGAGCCGTACCACAGACTGAAACAGTAAATGAAGAAAAAGTCGAAGAAAAGCCAGGCAAAAAACGTCGCGGGGGTCGGTTTTAAAAAATGTAACGATCTTCTGAATGTAACAAATGGTTTGACTATTCACTAGATAGGAAGAACTATGAGCCAAAGCAGAGGCGTTCAATTAACTTCGCAAGCAGATAAAGGCAGCATTTTAATGCTGCCTTTTTTTTTAATGTCTTATTTAATGTTTCTTCCTACTGTTCTCGCAAAAACTTTGCAAGATAATCCTCTCACTTCCTACCCCATCAGCCCAAATCGATATAGTGAGTATGGATGGAACCGACAGGCACAATCTTGCTATACCGATGCCGAAATTATTTTGTTAAGGGATATCAGTGAAATATACCAAAGCCTTTTGGAAAAGAGAGACAGCGAATTTTTTCAATACGTCACGGAAACATCCTGGCATGACTGGTGGCAATGCACCAAACCCCTCTACAAAGATTTAATAGCTCGCCTGGAAACGGGCGTTTTTACATTGCCCAGCCATGAAAAACAAGATGCTAAGATTTTCCCGTTATGGGATTTTGCCGATAATATGGCAAGACAAATTGCTAATTGGCAAGCTGAACGCAGTAAAAATCAATTTGCTGAACGCATGAATGACCCAGTCATGTTAATGTTTGAAGAATTAAAAAACTGGTTTTTGCATGAATTAACGCAGCAAGAATGCCGTCCTGAAACACTGGATGTTCTTGCCCAACGTTTAAGTCATATTAAAATTCTTATTCATCGTATTCCCGATTTTGGTTTAGATAAGCCACATTTATTAGAAATTCAACGTAGCCTTGATCATGCGGCCACCTTGATTAAAAACTGTATCGCCAATAAAGAACTACCGCAGTTATTATCTGATCTCATTCGTACCGGCACCAATCTTGAAAATAATATGCTAAACACCTTACACTTTCTTCTTATTAATGAGGCAGTCACGGATAATTTTTCAACTGATTGCCTGGAAGGTAAGTCCAGCACCCAAGCTTCACCCATTTGTAAAATTTATAAAGCCGCACAAAAAATGCCGGACGATAGCGTCGTATTACCAGATTATCAGGGATTACATCAGTTTTATACGCTCATCAATTTGAGTAGTGATGAATTTGAAACACAATTTAAACTTCAATTACGGCCTGATGTTGTTAAAGACATTAAATTTGCTAGTTTTGTTAGTGAACAAGATAAGCTTAATTATATTGAAGCGATTGCCACCCTAGATGCCTTGATTAATGTACGAAAATTGCTAGATAAATTTCATAATTTGCAATCAAAGCTTGGCACTTACATGTTTGCCGTCAATTATATAGATAAAGCCAATGAATTAGCTAGACTGTATGTTCAACTTATCAATAAGTCAAAATTATTAATGAAGTCCCTCATCATTACTTCCGAAGATGGGTATGAAAAAATTTTGCGCACGCATGATAATAGTAATAAACACGATTTTTTTCGAAGAAATTTGCGTACGCTGGAAACATTAGTCGTCACTAAAGGGACAACTGTCACCTCACGATTAGAACTTGATTGTGCGCACGCGATTACCAGCATGGAAAAATATCAACATGCTTTAGGAATACTTGCCGCGGATATTCATTCTGGCCACGCTTATGATGAACTCAAAATTGCCATGCAAGAATTAGATTTGCAAATGCAATATATGAATACCATTATACCGGGCATGTTAAGCGATAATAAGGTGAAGCTTAACGAACAGTCGGGTTTACGCATGCAGACGAGTGAAAATAGGGCTGACGGTCAATTTGTTTTGACACTTTCTGCCGGCCCTGAACCAACCGCGCCAAACCTTGGAATAGGCTTACCCCC
>CAYUYG010000088.1:0-6892 GCA_964449125.1 uncultured Coxiellaceae bacterium
CCACTCAATATGTCGTTGCTTTACAAGTAGGGGATCCCGAAAATCCATTCACACAGATCGGTCCGCTCGCTGCGATGCGCCAAGTAGATTTATTGGAAACGCAAATGCGCGATGCGGTGGATAAGGGAGCGATCATTCTAACCGGCGGAAAACGGCCAGAACATTTATCTGGCGCCTATTATTTGCCGACGCTGGTCACGAATGTAAAAAATCATATGCGCGTCTGGAAAGAAGAAGTGTTTGGTCCGGTGCTACCTATTGTGACATTTGAAACCGAAGAAGAAGCAATTGAGCTTGCAAACGATACGACGTATGGTTTGGGTTCAGTGGTTTATTCACAAGATTTGCCGCGTGCAAGACGTGTTGCAGCGCAGCTTGAGGCTGGCTCTGTGGACATTAATGGCGGCAGTCATTGGTTGCCTTGTAATCCTTTTGGCGGTTGGAAAAATTCCGGTATGGGTGTCGAACACGGGCGGCTAGGATTTCAAGAATTATGCCAAGTGAAAGTCATTGCTGAAGGATGAGTGTGGAGATAGCACCGCCTGCCAGAGCAGACGGTGCTAAGCTTTAAGATTAACTTTCTTCTTTACTGATAACAATAAAGACGGCACCAGAACCGCGCAATACATTCAGTAATAAATTATTACTTGTTTTTGCAACCGCCGCTTTTAATTCTTCAAGGTTTTTTACTTTTTGCTGATTGACTGAGGTGATGACATCGCCAACACGCAAGTCTGCATTCCACGCATTACTACTATCTTCTACAGCAAGAACTTGTACACCGTCTACATTGCCGTGCACAGGACTCAATAAGCTGAAGTTTCGTAAAGCGACGCCATATAAAAAGGGATCACTTTGCTCAATAAACGCTTTACGTTTTTTTGGATCGGACAAGGAAACAGTGACCGTAACGGATTTGCCTTGTCGCAATATGCCCATGTGCGCCTGGGAATCAACACGCAGGAAGCCAATGGTATTGACCACATCGCTGGCATTTTTCACCTCGCTGCCATTGATAGAGGTAATAATGTCACCGACTTGCAAGCCGGCTTGCTGTGCAGGTGAATCTGGCAATACTTGGGTGACGGCTGCCCCTTTGGAAGCAGTGGTATTAAACGCCGTTGCGAGTTCAGGTGTGATGTCTTGCGCACCAATACCAAGCACGCCACGTTTGACGTTGCCATATTCCAGCAATTGCAACATCACGCTTTTTGCCATATTGGAAGGAATGGCAAAGCCAATGCCGATGCTGCCCTGAGTAGGTGCAAGAATGGCTGTATTAATACCGATTAATTGACCTGCTGCATTAATTAATGCACCACCTGAGTTACCCGGATTAATAGGGGCATCTGTTTGAATGAAGTTTTCATAATTTTCGATGCCCAGCATGGTGCGACCGAGTGCACTAATAATGCCGGAAGTCGCAGTTTGGCTTAAACCAAATGGATTGCCAATTGCGGCAACAAAATCACCCACTTTTAATTGATTGGAATCACCAATGGGAGCAGCAATTAAATTTTTTGCCTTGATTTGTAATAAGGCAATATCAGAAGGTTTGTCCGCGCCAATAATTTTTGCTGTGTAATGCCGTCCGTCCGATAAAGTGACAGTGACGGTTTGCGCATCATTAATGACATGCGCGTTGGTTAGAATAAAGCCTTTGTTGGCATCAACAATCACGCCAGAGCCAACGGACACAAACGTATTCGGTATGGCTTGATCGCCGCCTTGCGGTTGATTACGGCGTTGTTTTAAGAGTTCTTGGAGAGTATTGAAATCAGTGATTTTAATTTGCGCGCGAATATTGACGATGGAAGGCATGACTTTTTGTAGCATGGGTGAAATACTGGCATCGATGGGCGGCGCGGCGCTCATGCTAACAGGGCTAATGATGAGCAGGGTTAAGCTAATGACGATGGTCAGGGATTTTTGTACAAAATTTCGCATATTAAACTCCTATCAACATATTCTCGATAAGACAGCTTCATATAATACCATAGCGATTTTTTCTAAACATCTCGCAATGGGTCATTCAATCCATATTACATTAGCCATGCGTCCGGTTTGGCCTTTATCGCGACGATAAGAAAAAAACAGATCTTCCTGTGAGTAAGTACAATAATCGCCGCCATAAACCTGGGTGATGCCTTGTTGATGCAGGCGAATTTTAGCTAAAGCGTATAAATCAGCTAACCATTTTTCGGCTGACTGAGAAGCAAAAGCCATTGCAGATTCTGCATGACGGCTAACAAAAGCGTCGTACACATCTTTTCCTACCTCAAATCTGCTAGGTCCAATCGCAGGACCCAGCCACACTAATGCTTCTTCAGGTGCAATGCTCATCGCAGATAAGGTGTTTTCAATAATATTATTGGCCAATCCACGCCAGCCTGCATGAATGACGGCAATTTGCGAGCCTTGCTTGTCACACACAAAAACCGGTAAACAATCTGCTGTTAATACGATACAAACGTGATTTGTTTTATTAGTGTAAGTTGCATCAGCAATGCATTCTTTATTCGTCGGTAACGCTTCCAGTGCAATATTACTATGCGTTTGTTTGACCCAGATGGGATCGTTAGGCAGCGCTAATAAAGCACTTAAGGCTTCTCTGGTTTGTAAATCACCTGGATCCTGATTGCCGCGATAGCTGCCGCTGCCCCAGCCAGTACGCAATGTTGTATAGGCTTTAATGTTAGCTGGCGCAGGCCATTGTGCGGCAAGATAGTTCATTTAGCATTTCTCTTGGTGTCATCACGTAATGCAATAATCAATTGCTGCATGTCTTCTGGAATCTCTGCTTCAAAGCGCATGGGTTCACCGCTTTCTGGATGATCAAAACCCAAAGCAAAAGCGTGCAAAGCCTGACGTTTAAATCCGCGCAAGAGTTGAATGAGTTCAGGAGATAAGTTTTTAGTTAATTGCACACGCCCACCGTAAACGGGATCACCGATGATGGGATGGCGGATGTGTGCCATGTGTACACGAATTTGGTGCGTACGACCTGTTTCAAGGCGCAATTTAAGCCGGGTAGAGTGACGATATTTTTCCATTACCCGATAATGTGTGACGGCCGGTTTACCCGTATCGACAACTGCCATTTGTTTGCGTTGAATGGGATGACGATCGATGGGTGCATCAACCTTGCCGCCGCTAATCATGGCACCGTATACCAGCGCTTGATATTCACGCGTCATGGTACGTTGTTTCAATTGTTCCGATAAGCTTCTTAGCGCCGCGGCAGTTTTTGCGATGACTAATAGACCGGTGGTATGTTTATCCAGGCGATGCAAAATGCCAGCGCGCGGTAATTCTTGTAGTTGTGGTGCATGATGCAATAGTGCATTTAACAGCGTGCTATTTTGATTGCCCGCACCAGGATGAACGACCATGCCATTCGGTTTGTTTATCACCAGCAGCGCATCATCTTCGTACACAATTGGCAAGCTAATGTCTTCAGATTGCCAAACGGGTTGAGCCTTCAGTGAAGCGGCGACAGCAATGCTATCCCCAATCTTGACCCTATTTTTCGCTTTGGCTGGGTGGTTATTAACCAGAATTGACTGGTCTTCTATCCATTCCTGAATTTGAGTCCGAGAGTAAATAGGCAATAGTTTAACCAAAGCCTGATCCAGTCGTTCGTTGGCTTCTTCTTCAGAAATAGTAAATGTATGGAGAATTTTCTTAGTATCTGTATTCATAGTCGGTGAATGATGACAGAATTTAGTTTACAATGCACCCCGAAATCGGATTGATTTAGGCGCTAAATATGAAAAAAAATTTTCTTTCCTTGTTAATGATCGTGTTAATGACCGGGTTGCTCAGTGCGTGCGCAACCACCGTAAGCCCTTCGGATGCCTACAAGGGTGAAACTGCAGCGCAAATTTATCAGCGCGGCAAAGAAGCCATGGAAGAGCGCAATTACGCAGAGGCTATCAAGCGCTTCGACGCTCTTGAGGTACAATATCCTTATGGTGATGAAACAGAGCAGGGCCAGCTTTATTTAATTTATGCTTATTATATGAAAGAAGAGTACGCGCTGTCGTCTTCTGCTGCAGACCGTTTCATTCGTTTGCATCCGACCAATCCCCATGTGGATTATGCTTATTACATGCGCGGCGTTGCCAATTATTATCAAAACCTGGGTTTGCTCGAACGCTTTTTTAGGATCGATCTCGCAAAACGTGATCTGGCGCAAATTAAAAAATCGTACGTGGATTTCACTGAGCTGACGACACGTTTCCCAACGAGCCGATATGCACCAGCTGCACATCAGTATCAAGTGTATCTACGCAATGTATTAGCGGATCATGAATTGCATGTCGCGGAATATTATTATGAACGCAAAGCTTATTTAGCAGCGGCCAATCGCGCGAGTGATGTTGTTGCGCACTACCAGGGCGCACCGGCTGTTGTGGATGCTTTGGTGATCATGGCAAAATCTTATCACCAGTTAAAATTAACGAAGCTAGAACAAGACACCTTGCTCGTGCTGCGCTACAACTACCCGACTATAGTAGTGAATGACCGTGAGAGTTTAGCCCCACATTCCTATTGATTGCTTCAATAAAACCCCGGGTGTCGCTCGGGGTTTGTCGTATTAAGTCTTCTGCATCTCTCTACCTCGTTGGATTAAACACCTTGCGAAATGCTTGCTGTGCTTCAGGCGAGACATTTTTCACTTTGCGCAAAACGTCAGGAGGCAATTTTTTGAAAAATTTTACGGTAAATTGCCCATGCTGACTGTCATGACGAATTTTATTTACCATCATGTCTTCATCAACTTTTTTAGCTAATTTCATTTCAGCTAATAATGGTGGTTTAGCAGGCTTGGCGCGGACTTGTTCGACTGGCTGAATGGCTCGATCTTTCGTGTTTCGTCTAAACAATACTGAATCAGCCAATTCGGTATCTGTTAGTGCGATGGCATAAGGGCCGACAAAAAACGAATCGCCGTGTATGGTCATCGACTTAATTTTCATTGTGAATCCAAAAGCTATTTCAAACGAAGCAAAACTAAATTGGTGAGGACCTGTTTCAATACCCAAAATAAGGGCCCCAGAACATTGAGGAGGCAAAGGCATAAATATTTGTGGGAACGGATGCTTTTCTACAAATAAGCCACCACCTGTTTTTAATGCGTATTGCTCAACGTATTTTTTATGAAAGTGGTACTCGACAAGATAAAGTGTTTTTAAAGATTCATCACTGGCAGGTTCTATCTGGACAGGTTGATCGGAAGAAATAAGCTCTGCACCATATTTTTCCAAAAAGGCCTTAGGAACCGCGAGCGCATTCATTTTTGGTATGCTAACCTTTCTAATATAAGAAGGGATCGCTAATACACCTAATTTCCCGAAAACGCTTGCATTAGAAGCTGATTCTGCACGTTCTTGATATTGATTCCTCCACTGAGCATTCAATAACAATTCTTTAGGCGGCATTAATTCGATATCATAAGCATTCGGCAATCCACTTTTTGTTAAGCCGGTTGCCTCTAGCATATCAACGGATGTGCCCGCACGGAGAACACGTTTTGCTTCCGCGGCTTTCATCAAAATCTTCTGCGGATTGTCTGGACTTCGACGGTCCACCATCGTTGCTAATAAAGCTTTTTTGTGTTTGTGGACTTCCTCATCTGATAGTCGACTTTCCATGCATAATGTGGAAGTGCAAATTTTACCACTCGGTATTTTAGTGCTAAGCATATTACTCTCGACATTAAATAATATAATTTCTCCGAATGTCAGGATTGATTATTAATTAAACATACAATCCATTAACCTTTAAAGCTATTTGTGACTGGATAACGCCAATCACGTCCAAAAGATTTTTGATTAATACGCGGACCAATGGCGGATTGTCTGCGTTTGTATTCGCTTTTACGTATCAAATTAATGACGCGTTTGACTGTTGTCGCATCAAAACCTTGTGCAATGATGTCATCAAGGCTTTGGCTTTGATTGAGATAAGCCTCAAGAATTTTATCCAGGATCGAATACGGCGGTAAGGAATCTTCGTCTTTTTGATCAGGCGCGAGTTCTGCACTCGGTGGGCGCACGATAGTGCGTTCTGGAATAATGACTTGTTGTTGATTGCGGTAACGTGCTAATTCATACACCAAGGTTTTAGGCACATCTTTTAAAACTGCAAATCCACCTGCCATATCCCCGTACAAGGTGCAATAACCAACGGCTATTTCGCTACGATTACCTGTTGTTAATACCAATGCGCCTGATTTATTGGACAGCGCCATCAGAATCACAGCACGGCAACGCGCTTGAATATTTTCTTCAGTGATATCCGTTTTTTTACCAGTGAAACTGGGCACAAGGCTTGTCAAAAAGGCTTCGTAAGTAGGTTCAATGGAAATGATTTCATATTTCACATCCAGGGTATCAGCTAAGGTACGTGCATCTTCAATACTCATCTCAGCCGTGTAACGTGAGGGCATAATGACTGCTTGTACACGATCTTTTCCAAGCGCATCGACTGCGATCGCTAGTGTGAGCGCAGAATCAATGCCACCAGATAAACCCAGCAACACCCCAGGAAAATTATTTTTATTGATATAATCGCGTACGCTCAGCACCAGCGCATCATAAATTTTTTGTTCATTATTCGGTAGGGAGATGGCTGCGTTAGAGATAAATTGTTTTTGCGAGAAATCAATATCAACAGGTAACAGCGTTTCATTGCAAAAACCAGCAAATTGGACGACCTTGCCGTGCTGGTCAATGACCATGGAGCCACCATCAAAAATTAATTCGTCCTGACCACCCACCATATTCGTATAAAAAATGGGGACGTGATTTTTTTGCGCCTGGTTAGCTAAAACACTCACACGCTGCTCGTGTTTCCGGCATCAACCTGATCGGTTACGCCCATGGCA